>CALHUZ010000256.1 GCA_938039305.1 uncultured Saprospiraceae bacterium | reverse complement strand
TGTCTATCTGTCTCGACGATGTGTCCTTTCTCGAGTACACCGAGTGACTTAAAGATATCTGCAAGGATGCGAGCTACTGTTGTTTTTCCAGTTCCAGGATTACCTACAAGAACGAGGTGCATATTCATCTGCCCTGTGATCAGCTCATCTCGATTACTTCTATACCTGACTATATCGACTAGCTGATGAATCTTCTCTTTGATGTCTGTGAGTCCTATGAGATTATCTAATTTGGCAAGAGCCAGATCGAGTGCTTCTTGATCGACGGCTATATTCTCTTGTTTTCTCTTTCGCCCGACCTTTATCTTCTTGATGTCTTGTAGTCCGATGATACTCAGCTCTTCTGGTGTGAGATCCAAGCGATTAGGTTTGTTCATCAAGCGGATACCCATATTGATCTTAGCCTTTTCCATCAGTTGCGAGATGAACCTGGCATTGCCAAATGACTTATCTCTACTTCTATAATGCTCTTGTACGATCTCCTTCAAGCCCTCTCGTGCGCCATCTGAAAGGATGACTTCATATCGTTCACAGAAGACATCTACGATGTCATAGAGCTCTGTCAGATTATAATCTTCAAAGTCATAGTAGTACTTGAATCGCGATCCTAATCCAGGATTAGAATTGACAAAGGCTTTCATCTCTTTTGGATATCCAGCCACGACGACCATGAAGTCACAAGACGGATGTGACATTTGCTTGACAAGTAGTTCTATCACCTCTCGACCGAAGTCTTTAGAGTCCTCATTATTTCGCGCAAGCGCATATGCCTCATCTATAAAAAGTACACCTCCTTTCGCTTTCTCAAATGCTTCCTTCACCTTAGGCGCTGTCTGTCCGATGTATTCGCCAACAAGATCTACTCTATCTACCTCATGTACATGACCTCTTTCTAAAAGTCCCATACTGTGATAGATCGCTCCCAGAAGTCGCGCCACTGTCGTCTTTCCTGTACCAGGATTTCCAGTGAAGACACTATGCAGTCCCATCTTGCTCTCTTCCTTAAATCCTCGATCTTGTCTTAGCTCGAGGAACTTGATATACTTTGTATGTTCGGATATTTGCTTTTTGACATTGCGTAAGCCGATCAGACTATTGAGTTCATCATATGCTTCATGGCCCGTCATGATCCAAGTGGATCCATCTGGCTGAGTGGCTTCTTGGCCTATATTGATATTGAGCTCATTACTCCCTTCTTTGAACTCAGTGCCGATATAGAAAGACGACTCCACTATCAGCTTATCTTGAAAGACCACCTCTACAGAATACCGACCCTGTCGCCAAGATCCCTTGACATTAGATCCCCATCCTGCTGTGATCTGTATCTCATGCTCATCTTTCTTCATCTTCTGAAGCCTGACGACTTCTCCTTTTAGCTCTCGCGCTTCATTGTAGAATCGGATAAATATCTCACTATACCAATCTATGGTCTTCAGCTTGTTCTCCAGTGTTAATTCTACAAATACGTATCGAGTATCATAATCAGGAAACTCCACATAGTATGTTCTATCTGATCCTTCATTGTTTTGGTCATAGTTGCCTTCGAAGTACTCGACACTATTGATACTGAGTGCTTCATGCACTGCAGCTGTGGTCAGCACAGCGAGGTCTTCTATATAGAAGTACTTAGTAGCTACCTTTCTGCCGTGGATATATGCTTCCCAGCAGTACTTCCCCTTCATCCAGAAGGAGCCACTGTCTTTCTGGCCCCATCCTTCTCTGATATAGGCTACGTGATCGTGCTTAGATATAGTTCTATTGATATCGAGGCTACAGACTTCCTTCTTCTCTTTGCCAAGTCTAAAGCACTTGAGCGATACAGCGACATCCCATGCTTCTCCTTCATACTGCTTATTGATCAAAGAGAGCTCCGCATAGACATAGCTGAGATCCTGATATTCGAATACTTGTCTGTACTTCTTTCGATTGCTCGCAAGCCACTCGGTGCTTGAATAAACCCTTAGGTCTTTGAACTTATAGGGTTCGATTTGGGATTGCTCCTCTGTTTCGGGCATAAGTAATTGATTATTTCTTGGTTTCGATGCTTGTTAAAGCTACTCTATACTCGGCACATATGCCACTAACCATTAAAATAATCGTGAATAACATTTGCCATCGAGCGGAATATCTACAAAAGCAGATTTATTCATCCGATGTTGATATCTTGCGGCCAGATTAAGAGATGAAATTGAACTGATCTACAGATCTGAGTGTTAAAGAGAGCTAATGGTACGAGTTAAGTTTAAGTTTGAAGACAAGGATAAAGAAGATCAAGTGGTCGAAGGCCACTTCAAAGATGAGTCGATCCTTGATATAGCCGAAGATGCTGATATACATCTGAATCATAATTGTGGGGCTGTATGCGCTTGTAGCACATGCCATGTATATATAGAAGAAGGAGAGGATCATCTGAAAGAGATAAGCGATCGCGAGGAGGACTTCATCGATCGAGCGACTAATCCTCGCATCGAGTCTCGATTAGGCTGTCAGTGCGTCGTTCTTACAGAGAACGCAGAGATAGAAGTCACGATACCAGATCAATCAGGTATCATAGGACACGAACATTAAATAATAAACGAAGGTTAACAGAGAGATATGGCATTTGATGAATTAGACAATCTACCTTTCGGCTGGACAGATTATGAGGACATCGCTATGGGTCTATATGACAAATTTGGTGATGAGTTTGGCGAAGGAAAGATCTATCGCATCAGGTTCACAGATTTGTTGGATTGGATCTTAAGCCTACCTAACTTTGAAGGTACCAGAGAACAATCTAATGAAGGTCACCTCGAGATGATCCAAGCGAAGTGGGTCTACGAATGGCGTGACAACCAGTAAGGCAGATCTACCTCTGGCCTACAACAACCATCCATAAGTGAGTTTTCTAAGACTCTTACGACTTTCTAATCTCGTTATACTCGTAGCGACTCTATACATCATCACACAGAGGGTCATCTATCCTCCGCTTATCGCCCATGGTATCGCTCCATCCATGACTTCTAAAGAGTATCTGCTCTTTCTATTTATCGCACTTTGCATCGGAGCAGGAGGATATGTCTACAATGACATCATAGATCAAAACACTGATACGGAGAATAATAAGCGGATGATCGTCGGTCATACGATCACTCAAAAGATAGCATTTGGGGTCTACGTATTCCTTACCCTTGGGCCACTGCTACCGATGCTTTCACTCATCATGGAGATCAACAGACCGGACTACCTCTGGTACTACTTTGCACTTGTAGCCATCATCTTTGTTTATAATCAGTTTTTGAAAAGCATAGCCCTTATAGGAAATGTGGTAGTCGCACTACTCTGCTCTTGTGCGGTAGTACTGCCCTTCTTAATCGAATGGGATGCCATGCAGATCCTTAAAGTAGAAGATCTTTCTAATTATAAATTGACCTTGTCCTTCGTCGGCGCATTTGCCGTATATTGCTTCTTAGCTAATCTCATCCGTGAGATCATCAAGGACATCGAAGACATCAAAGGCGATCAGATCATAGGCCTTAAGACTCTGCCTATAGTCATCGGCATACCTCATACGATTAGAATAACACTATTCCTCTCTGCGTCACTGCTGGTGTGCATTCTTTCTTGGTTAGGATTTACTCTTTTAGGTTCTGGGGTTATCACAAGCAGCACAACTTCGATAGTTGTAGCTTCTTTGCTTTTAATCATCCCATTGATCGGTATCATTATCAAACTAACCGTGACAGATGAAGAGACAGACTTTCATGCCATCAGCCAATACTGGAAGATCTACTTTGTATGCGGCATCATAGCGCTCATACTACTTACGTGAAATATTTTATAAAAAACATCAGCTACTCATAAACGCTACTAATAAATAATATGCCTCTTTCTAACTTATCATCATACGACATCATCCTTGGTTCTGGATCTCCAAGGAGAAAAGAACTCTTAGCATCTCTACAATTAGAATTTAGAGTTATAAAAGGTGATGTGGAAGAGATCATCCCAGATGACATGGCTGCACACGCAGCTCCAGTATATCTATCAGAACTAAAGGCAGACGACTTAATCAAGTCCATGCCTGACAACTACCTCCTCATCACATCCGACACCATCGTCATACACGAAGGAGACATACTCGGAAAGCCAACTGATCGCGATGATGCCATCGCTATGGTCACAAGACTTGCTGGCACGACACATGAAGTGATCACCGGCGTTACAGTTCGCACTGCAGAAAAAAGCGTCTCCTTTTCAGATTCAACTTCTGTAGCATTAGAAAGTATGACTCCTGAAGAAGTTGTCTGGTACATTGATAATTGTGAGGTGATGGATAAGGCAGGTAGCTATGGCGTTCAAGACTGGATTGGAGTTTCTAAAATCACAAAGCTTGAAGGATCTTACTATAATGTAATGGGACTGCCGACTCATAAGTTGTATGAGGTGTTGAGGGAGTGGTGATTTTAGCCTATAGTTGATAGTTGATAGTGAACAGCTTGTTATTGGAGATTTGCGTTATTGGATATTTGTAATCTCCAATCCATATAAGCTGATCGAAAGTATCTGACTTCGATGTAATGTCCGTTATTGAAAATTTACAATCTCCAACCTATATTTTGCTTCAATCAACTCTATCCAGCTGTTCTGTTGTTAAAGGCTAAAGCCAAACTAATTCTCTCTTCTATAAAACCAAGCTTCGTTATTGCAGATTTGTAATCTCAAATCCATATAAGCTGATCGAAAGTATCTGACTTCGATGTAATGCCCGTTATTGGATATTTGCAATCTCCTAACTTATTTTCGTTATTGCAGATTTGCAATCTCCACCCCATATAAGCAGATCGAAAGTATCTGACTTCGATGCAATGCCCGCTATTGGATATTTGCAATCTGCAATCTATAATTGATCGCTAAAAAGCAAAAGATATTCCAAGTCTAAAAAAACCTTCTATACATACTAAATCACAATAATTATCATGATTATTTAATCTCATCCACCACCCTATTTCTCCGGACCAATGAGGCCCGATCCTATAAGAATAAGACGTATTCAATGTACTTTGTTTTATCAGCCCGATATCTGTCATTTTATTGTAAGTATCAAAATTGTAGTATTCCAAATTCAAAGTAGATTTCCCTGTTGTATATGCTGTTTGAAATGAAAATATATTCCCCTTTACACTTTCACCAAAAAGATAGGTATCTTCTATGATTTCATCATCATCTGCATTGCGGATAATGAAATAAGAACTTGATATTCTAAGATTCTTAAATGTCGAGGTGATCTGCAATCCTGGATAAACATGTTGGACATTCTTAAAAGCAAAACGCGGAAAACCTGTGGATCCTCTTAGATATCTATCTACAGGCATAAGAAGTAAGGAAGGACTAACTGTCAGTCCTTTAGAAACCTTTTGATGAAACTTCGCCCAAAACAGAAATCGCGTTTCATTTTCAAGCAATAATCCAGAAGTTCCAATTTCTACCCTGTTATCGTAATGATATAAGAGTGTATTACACGCCCCGTTTATGTTTTGATAGTGAACGTGGTGCTTATTGTCGGGATTCACACCTCCATTCCAAGAAGAGTAGATATAAGGTGATGTTATTGCTGTATGAAGACTTAAACTA
>CALHUZ010000255.1 GCA_938039305.1 uncultured Saprospiraceae bacterium | reverse complement strand
ATTGACGAAACCCTGGCCAACTTAGAAAAACTCATAGATCAAGGATATAAAGCTGTAAGACTACAATGTGCCATCCCAGGATTAGAAGGCTCTTATGGAGTTTTGAAAGATAAAAAGGATTACTTCGAGCTTCAAAGCAATCGACCATTGCCACCAGAGCAACCTTGGGACACGAATAAGTATTTGAAATTCATCCCCACTCTTTTTAAAAAGGCGCGAGAGAAATATGGAGATAAAATAGAATTACTTCATGACGTACATAGTCGATTGACTCCGATAGAAGCAGCACGGTTAGGCAAAGCCTTAGAGCCGTACCATCTTTTATTTTTAGAGGATGCAGCAACTGCAGAAAACCAAGCCAACTATCAAGTCATCAGGAACGCTACCACTACCCCGTTAGCAGTAGGTGAAACTTTTAATTCTATTTGGGATTCTAAAGATCTCATAGAAACTCAATCTATAGATTATTTACGTTCGGCCGCGACTCATTCTGGTGGCATAACCGCTATGAGAAGACAAGCAGACTTCGCCTCCATTTATAAAGTACGAACAGCGCCTCATGGGCCTCCTGACATCTCACCTATCGGCCATGCCGCTCATGCACATTTGAATACGTGGACACCGAATTTCGGCATTCAAGAATTTGTAGGCTTTGGAGGGGAAAAAATGAGTAAGGTGTTTAGTCACCCACTCAGTTTTGACAATGGCTATCTCCATTTACAGGACACTCCAGGATTAGGTGTTGACTTTAACAAAGAAGAAGCATCTAAACATCCTTACAAAAGATCATACCTACCTGTGAGCAGGTTAGAGGATGGCACCCTTTGGGATTGGTAAGTAGTTACACTTGTCAATTCCTGGAAATAGTCATTGCCTCTAAGGGCTTAACATAGAAGCTGTCATGTAGACCAAGAAAATCACTGAAAAGCATGGCTGCTTAAAAAAGTAGGCACCTTACCTTTGAATCATTGAGATATGAACAACCGCTTACTCAATGAGAACAACCACTTAATCAGTCACAGCCACCGATTACTACTTCACTCGTCATAGTTCATGATTACAAACCAATTTTACATTTTCACTCATCAAAAATATCATGAAATATTTAGTCATTATTCTTATCAGCATTTCATCTTTGCAACTTTCAAGTCAGCATTTAGCAGTTGAACAATTCAATAAGAAATTTGAAATAGCCGTCTTTGATCCATCATTGTCAATACATGCAGCCACAGGGTTGATTTATCAAGATATCGATGAAACATCTTTCACTAATCTGAATGATGAATTTTTAAGAATAGCGGATGGCCCATTCGGCTATCAATTCCAACCGAACAGCACTATATACTAAGAGCTTGGAAAGAACTTCTTTAGCATCAATCACTATTACCCATCTGGAACCTTTGGAATAGGCCCTTATCAAAGAGCTTCTTGGGGGCCAAGGAACAGTGCAAGTCCTTTTCACTATGACCTAAACACTTTCGGAGACATTTTTTCTAAAGATCTTTCTGGTCGGAGACTTGCAGTATTATCTGAGTATAGCGGAGGTGCACTATATCTTTATAAGTATAGCGGAATCTTTACATATGAGCACCGACTGAGTATTAATTCGGCCGGCAATGTACAATGGATGGCTGTTAGTGATCGTCGGGTAAAGGAAAACATTTCAGACACGAAAGGTATACTTCCAAGAGTGTTGAAGCTTAATCTCAAAAATTATAATTATATCGGTTTAAATGAACTTACAACTGGATTCATAGCTCAAGAAGTACAAGAGGTATTTCCTGACTTGGTATCCGAAATTAATGATGGCTTGCTTGGAGTCAATTATGCAGGTTTCAGTCCGCTTGCTATACAAGCTATCAAAGAGCAACAAGAAATTATTAATAGTCTTGAAGAAAGAATTTCTCAGATAGAAGAAAGATTGGGCAAAGAGTAATTATAATGAGTCGAGCGGAACTCATAAATCAAGGAGATCCAGAATAAAAAATGTTGAATCAAAAGCCTTTCCTGAGGCACAGATTCAACATTTTATATAACATTATATTCTAAAAGCTGACTTACAAAGTCTTTAAGAGGTCTATAGTTTTTGAAACATTAGATTTCAATTTTTCAAAATCTCCGCCGGCGACTATTTCCTTCGTGATTAACTTACTGCCCATACCAACGCAAGTCACACCTGCAGCAAACCATGCCCTTAGGTTTTCTTCTTCAGGAGTGACTCCACCAGTAGGCATAACAGATGTCCATGGCTGAGGTCCTTTGATCGCCTTTATCATTCCGGGACCATATATACCTCCTGGGAACAACTTCACTAACTCAGCGCCCATCTCTTCGGCCTTGCAGATTTCAGTAAGACTACCACAACCTGGCGACCACATTACTTTCCTTCTATTGCATACAATAGCAATATCTTCTCTATAAACTGGCGTCACTATAAAGTTAGCACCAAGACTCATATATAGACTTGCAGATGCTGCATCAGTAACAGAGCCTACTCCCATGATCATCTCAGGAAGATTGGCTATGCAATATTTATTTACTTTAGTGAACACTTCATGTGCAAAATCACCTCTGCTTGTAAATTCAAAAACCCTTGCTCCTCCTTCATAGCATGCCTTCACTATATTAATCAGTGTGTCCGCATCAGAATTGTAAGCGAGTGGCACAAGTTTAGTTCGCGCCATTGTTTGAAAAACCTCTATCCTACTCCATCGAGCCATAAATCATAATAGTTAATAGTTAATAGTTTTATTTTAGTATATAGTCGATTAGTCAATATATAGTATTCATTTTTTCTATCTCAATAGATTAAACTAATTAGTAGAAGAATTACTTAGAGATCTTATTAGTCCAAAAATTATTTTTCCTATTTCAGTTGTTTTTGCATTAGCCTCAGACATTTCTTCTTTTGAAATATAGTTGAGCCTTTCAGCTAAATAAAGCATTGATTTCACTTCAGAAGAAGAACCCAACGATATGTATAAAAAGTAAATAAATTCTTTGTTACTCCTTCTATCAAACCCCTCTGCAATATTATTCGATATTGAAACTGAGGCTCTACAAATCTGATCCCTAAATCCAAAATCTTTACTATTTCCAAATTTTGCATAGATCCACACTGCCAATTCTTGAGATTTCTGCCAAGCTATAATATCCTCAAATTTTTCAATTTTCATTTATCTAACTATAAACTATTCTACTATAGTCTATTAACTGCTCATCTACTTACTCTTCCGCTGGCATCACCAGACATTAGCTTTTCAACTTCTTCTACTGTCGATAAGTTAGCATCACCGTAGATTGTATGCTTTAAGCAAGAAGCTGCAACTGCAAAATTAAGTGCAAGTTGGTCATCATCTGGATAGTTTAATAGGCCATAAATAAGACCGCCCATAAAACTATCACCTCCCCCTACTCTATCTACAATGTGTGTGATCTGGTATGTAGGAGCTTCATACAAAGTCTCGCCATCATAAAGCACTCCTGACCAAGTGTTATGAGAAGCTGATATTGAACCGCGCAAAGTGGTAATGACCTTCTTTGCTCGCGGAAACATCTCTTGTAGCTTTTTCAATACCGATAAATACGCTTTACCATCTATAGAATCTCCTTGTGTCACATCTACATGATCTGGATGTAATCCAAAGTGTTTTTCTGCGTCTTCTTCATTACCAAGTATGACATCACAACCAGCAGTCAATGCTGGCATAACCTCACCTGGCTCTTTGCCATACTTCCATAGTTTCTTTCTATAATTCAAATCTGTAGAAACGGTTACACCCATCTTATTAGCCATCTGAATAGCTTCAAGACAAGCATCAGCAGCACCTTGTGAGATAGCTGGCGTGATACCAGTCCAATGAAACCAATCGGCATCTTTAAAAACTGTCTCCCAGTCTATCATACCAGCCTCAATTGTTGACATAGCCGAGTGGGCACGATCGTACACAACCTTAGCTCCACGACTTACTGCACCTATCTCCAAAAAGTAAATTCCCAGGCGTTCCCCACCTCTTGCAATATGAGAAGTCCCAACACCTCTTTTTCGCAACTCCATGAGGGCACAATCGCCCAAGTCGTTTTCCGGTAACCGAGTGACAAAGTCGACAGGCACACCATAATTAGCAAGAGAAACAGCAACATTGCTTTCTCCTCCACCATATATTACATCAAAACTGCTCGCTTGAGAAAAACGCCTCATTGCAGGAGGAGTTAGTCGGAGCATAATCTCGCCAAAAGTGACTACTTTTTTCATTTTCTTAATTATAAGTGCATTGCTCTCTAAACCCGCGGAGTCGCAGGTGACTTTTAAAAGAGCAATTTCTAAATTTTATGAGAACGCAAGTCCTCCGTTAATATCAAAGTTTGCACCTGTTACAAATGAGCTTTTATCTGAAGCAAGGTAAACTACTAAGTCAGCTACTTCATCTGCCCTTCCTTCTCTTCTTACTGGTGTTTTCCCAGCTACAACTTTTCTAATTTCATCATTTGTAAAATCATCATGAAACTTAGTACCAATCAAACCTGGGCATAGAGCATTCACTCTGATTCCTTTAGGTCCAAGCTCTTTGGCCATAGCTCTTGTGAAGGTTGTAACAGCACCTTTAGATGAAGCATATAAAGCGGACCCTCCTCCACCACCATCTCTTGCAGCAAGAGACGAAAGATTGATAATTGAGCTTCCTTTGCCCATCATAGATTCGAATGCTTGCATAGTGAATACAGTCCCTTTAAAATTAACATCCATCACTAAGTTGTAAAACTCCTCATCAAATTCTTGCAATGTCTTACGAGCAAAAAGTCCACCGGCATTATTAACCAAGATGTGTACTTTTTTTCCAAAAGCTTTTATTGTTTTTGCTTTAAGGCTTTTGATACCTTTTGCTGTAGATATGTCAGCTTTGACAATGATAGCCTTACCCTTAAAAGCTTCTATCTCTTCTAGGGTTTTCTTGGCTCCTGTTCTTGAGCTATTATAATTAATAACAACCTTTGCACCTTGCCTTGCTAGTTCAACAGATATTGCTCTTCCGATATCTCTAGCTCCTCCGGTTACAACTGCTACTTTCCCTTTAAATTGACTCATTTCTATTCTTTATTTAAATTAAATACCTAACGCTTGTCCACCACCTACTTGTATGGTTTCTGCTGTCAAAAATGCAGCATCTTTGCTCGCTAAAAAAGAAACTACACCAGCAACATCTTCAGGTTGTCCTAATCTCTTTAGCATTATATTATTAGCCCAAGAAGCAAATACCTCTGGTTTAGTTGATTTAATTTGCTTGTGAAAATCAGTATCAATTGTTCCAGGAGATACTGCATTCACTCTAATACCATATTCTGCTAAGTCTTTGGCCAAAGCTCTTGTTATAGTATGTACTGCAGCTTTTGAAGTACCATACATACCTGCACCTGGACCTCCTGCATTCCAACCTGCATTAGAAGTATAGTTTATAATTGTAGCATTGTCTCCTTTCTTTAGAAAAGGGATAGCAGCTCTTGAGGCAAAAAACACTGAGTCCAAATTAAGGGCCATGACATGTCTATAAAAGTCAGTGGTCATTTCTTCAAATCTTGCTCTTCCTCCTAAGCCTCCTGCATTGTTAACAAGCACATCAATCCTACCGTACTTCTCACCAATCTTGGTAATGTTGTCTGTGACACCATCTTCCTTAGTTACATCAAAACCACAATACTCTGCTTCTATCCCTTCGGCTTTAAGCTCTTCTACTCTTTTGGCTCCTTCCTCGTCCATGATACCATTTATCACTACGATGAAACCGTCTTTACCTAATCTCTTTGCAACCGCAAAACCTATTCCGGCAGTTGCACCAGTTACGATTGCTACTTTCTTACTACTCATTAAATACTTGTTTTAAATTCTATAAATGGTTCTGATTCCTAAAAATGTAGAACGCTTACTTTTCTATTATTGATCAATTAAAATCTATGTTATAATACTATCCTTCATTTGGCTTTAAAGCTTCAATCCTTGGGCATAAAAACCAGATGCTTGCCAGCGCAATAAACGCGAGCGCACCACCAATTAAAAATGCTGGTGTATAATTCCCTCCAGTTGTAATGAAAGGAACCAAAAAAGTTAATCCCGCTCCGGCCAATTTTGCAGCAGTACCTGCAAAACCAGAAAGCGTACCAACAACTTTCCCACTAAATAAATCACTTGGGATTGTCTGAACATTTCCAATAGCAGTCTGAAATCCGAACAACAAGACAGCCATAATCAGAACTGCATTGATGGCACTTCCTGGATCTCTTAAGAGGAAGAAGCATGGGATCATTATCACACAACCTAATGTGATCACCATCTTTCTTGTCATATCGATTGACCAGCCTGAACCAAGTCTATTCTGAGCCAAGAGGCCTCCGAACCATGCTCCCAACATGGCACCAACATACGGCAGCCAAGCTGTAAATGCTATTTCTTTAACATTCATTCCATACACGTCATCAAGATAGTAAGGTATCCATCCTATAAACAGCCACCATATCGGATCTAAAGCCGCGGAAGCAATAATCACACCCCAGCTTTCTTTATGGCTAAGCAGTTTGCCTGTATCTGGGCTATAGCCATCATCATAAGTACCATCTTCGTTTACATCTTGATTCTTCTGGCCACTGAGTATATAATTTCTTTCCTCCTCAGATAATTTTGGATGATCTTTAGGTGGCGCTTTTACGATGTAAAACCAAGGTATCAACCATAAGAAACCAAGGACACTTACACATATAAATATGGATTGCCATCCCATATACGCAGATAGTAATCCAATAAATGGATATGCTACAATACCTCCGATCGCTGCTCCAGAATTAAATATTCCCTGTGCGAACGCTCGCTCCTTGGTTGGAAACCACTCGGCATTTGCCTTAGAGGCACCTGGCCAGTTTCCAGCCTCAGCGACCCCCAGAAGTCCTCTGATGATAGAAAAGCTCAACATACCTTGAGCTACCGAATGTAAAAATGTCGCAAGGGACCAAACAGCAATAGAAAGGGCAAAACCAAGTCTAGTGCCTATCCAATCGAAAATCTTACCAAACAGCGTCTGACCTGCAGCATAAGACAAGATAAATACGGTCATTATGGAGCCATAAATTGTCTTGGTACTATCCTCGTCCATGCCTGGAAAAAGATCTGCAGCGATGTCTTGCCACAAAGCACCAAACGCTTGTCTATCGATGTAGTTGATGATTGCAGCTAAAGCTACAAGTCCAACAACCCACCATCGCAATCCTTTTGTTTTATTCATAATTTTTTTGATGATGCTTTTATGCTTCTTTATCTCCGAAATATGAAACCCCAGACCCATCCATAAAATCTTCTCTTATGGGACTAAACGTATCGATTAATATTCCTTCTTCTAGGCAAACGGCACTATGTACAAGATTTGGCTCGATATACACGCCATCACCTGCATTAACTATCTGCTTTTGTCCATCTATTTCAAATTCAAACTTACCCGCTGCACAATACGTCGCTTGAGTATGAAAATGAGAATGAGGTGAGCCTATAGCCCCTTTGTCAAACTTCACTTTGACCATCATTATCTGATTGTCAAATCCAAGAAACTTTCTCGACACTCCTCCTCCAAGGTTTTCCCATTCCATGCTATCGGTCAAGATATACTTTTCGCTATTTCTCTCCATTTTATTCATTTTCAAGTTGAAAGGTTATTCTATGTTGCTATTGGCTTTTTGCTTTATTCATTTGTATTGGCCCTGTCCATTCTATGGTCTGACTATTGATCTTTAGTTGATGCTTGCTCATAGGATCATTGTCTTCATTAGATAATACAATCGTCCATGACTTCTGTGACTTACCAGTTAATTTAATAGCGGTATAATCAACGGAGTCGTGAAGTACCTCAATTTTCTCCAATCCTGAGAAAGGATCTGAGGATATTTCTGATACTGGGTTATATAGACCATGTGATTCTATCGCTGATACAAACAATGCATCTTTTGCACCTTTTTTTCTGTGTATAAGCGCTGGATCATATCTTAGGTTAAAGTCAGGATCATTTGCTCCCGTTTTCACAAATATTAATTCATCGGTGGTATCCGTGGCACTGGTCAGCGTATAGAACTTCCTATTACCAAACCAAGTGATCTGCGCACTTTCTTTGTCTGAATGGCCAGTGGCTTCACGCCAAATGTGCTGGTACCCGTGATCACTTCCAAGCGTTGTTAGAGACTCTGCTTCTTTGTCGTATTCAAAGGATGCAGATAAGAGATGACCTAAAAACCAAACGGGTAAGTCGTATTGGTTTTCTTGCTCCGAAGTCAACTTAAAGATATCGATCAACAATGGTTTTCTAAAATCATCATCCTTTAAAAGCAGCATCGTTCTATGCATCTCTACTCCAGGATAGGCTTTATCATCTTTTGCACTTACGGCCTGAAGATTAACATTTGAGGCATCGAAAAAATATTGTGTAGATGCATTCGCATCTCCCTTCTTTACGCTTCCTTCATATTGAGAAATCTCATTGGCTGTCACAGTATTGTGAGCGATGGTTTGCTTTGCATATGTATTGTTCTCAGGCAAATATCTTCCACCTCCTTTCTGATCGATATTAACCCATCGCGCAGAACCATAGTCTTGTATCACTTCACCCGTCTCATCGTACAAGGAGTACCCAAGGCGATCAAAATGTCCATGCCCCATACCATGAGCTGCATACTTCATCAATAGGCAAACTTCATCTTCATCATCCCCATTAGCTCGTAAGATGCCGATGCCTCCATTCTTACCATCAGCTCCATCAGTATATGCTATAGATTGATGAGCAAAAGGTGTAGCCATGCCCTTATGTAGATCTCTTGCGACTACAAAACCATTTTCATCTAATAAGACCTTTCCTTGCTTTTCTGCTATTGATAGTAACATAGGATCCAATCCAAAATCATGATATCCTATATCGATAGCTCCAACTACTTCTCTAGACAACCAGGACATACCTTTTTGAGCATCGTTGATTGGGAAAAACAAGCCATTGGCATCGGTTTCGTTAAGTAAAGAGTAAATCGCTTTTTCTAATATCCCATCTCTATAATCGTATATATTGAGTTCTGGTCTTGAGTTGTGTAGACATTTTGCAAATAGCAAAAATGGAGACATTGCATATCTCAGATAGTATGGCCCTTCAGTAAAATGACCATCAGGTGAAAATGAATAATCTAACTGTGCAAAAAATCCTGCTTTCTTTTGTCCATCTACTTTGATGTATCCTCCATCGTTATCCACCATAGTAGGATCTATGCCATCATTTTGTATTCCAAACAATGCACGCTCTATTAGTTCTTCGTCATGCATCGCTAACCCCATCATTCCAACGGCAGCATTAGCCCAAGTAGAATGGTTGTGTACGCGATTAAAAAACTGAGGATTTTCAATTGATATAAAATCAGCGAAAGGTCGGAAGAGTTTAGATTCTAAATGATCTCTTTCTTCTTTCGACAAGTAGTCATAGATACAATCATATGCTTGACTACTATAGACTAACCAATTAGCATCATTGAGGCATTGCCAAAAGATCTTGCCTGTCGCATAAGATCGATTAGTTGGATGCAGCGGAAGTGTTGGAAACATTTCAGCGTAAGCCATGAAGACTTCCTTTATATACTCTGCGTATTTTTCATCACCAGTGATCTGGTAAAGATTTCCTGCCTTCTGCAGGATGAAAAAGTTCTTCTTGTGCCGTTCATGAGTATATCCTCCTGCCATGTCTTTAGGCACTGGTACCTTAACTCCAAGTTCTATCTCGGCATCAACTTCTTTTATTGTTTCTTTTAATGTAGTCTTAAACAATGGTGCTTGATCAATATTAGATTTGATCAACGCTACACCTGACTTAGTAATCGTAAGGTTCGGATGTTCAGATGATTCACCCATGGAATTTGCTTTTAAAACAGGATTAGATACTTCTGCTTTCACATCTGCAAATCCTTTTTGTGCCTGACATGAAATAAATGTCAACTGGAGACATAAAAACAGCAAAGACAACTTCGACATCAAACTCACACCTGCTTTATTATTTCTTTTGCTATCCATACTGCTACAGTGATTGAAAGATTGCTATGACCCCCGTATATGAGACAATACATGAAAAAATCAGCGCAGTGCACATTCCTATATTCATACTCAATGAAGCTTTGTGCTTACCCATCAAGTCCTTTCTATTCAATAAATAAATAATAGATATTATCACGAGTGGCAATACAAACACATTGAACACCTGTGACAAGATCTGAGCATCTATCGGATTAGCTCCAAATATCGGAACTGTCAATCCTACAAGACACGCTAAGCCTGCTAAGACTTTAAACTGCTTGGACTTTATATCTAGCTTTCCTTTTTGATAATCTGCAATTAGAATCGGTGTAATCATAAGAATCGGAAAGACTGAAGAGAGACCAGCTCCTAAAGTACCGACCAAAAATATCGCAACTGCAAATCGTCCTAATATCGGTTCCAATGTCCGAACCATATCGAGGACATGCGTGATCTCAACACCTGTACCATATACTGTTGCTGCAGATATAGCCATGATAGATCCACTTATAAAAAATATCAAAAGAGCGGCCCAAAGTGAATCTCTTCTTTGCTCTGGCAGATTAGTGATATCCCATCCCTTCCCTTGTATAAACAAAGGCCTTGATAAAAATGTCGCTGCTGCCATTGTTGTTCCAACAAAAGCTGCCACTAACATCTTGCCCCCTGGCACATCTGGAATCTTAGGTATGAATCCTGCTGCAACTTGTGCAGGAGAAGGTATCACAATAAATAGCGAAATGATAAACGACACACCCATCAATGTGACAAAGAATACAAATACTCTTTCTAAGTAAGAGAAATTCCCTTTTAGAAGAATCATGTACATCGACCCTATAATAACAATAGCTAACAGCAGTACTGTCAGATACGAATAGTTTTCGACGCTTGGAATGAAGACATGAATGACTTCATACAGCGCATTAGACGTAATACCAAGTATACCTATCAAAGAATTCCACTGCCCGATGGTGACACCTACAATTATCAGCATGGCAATCAGAGCACCAAACTTCATATGCTTCTTCATAGCATACAAAGATGTTTCACCAGTGACCAGATAGTATGTGCCATATGCATTCATCAACACCCATGAAAACAGACAACTTAGAAAAAGCACCCATAGCAAGTCCATTCCGAACTTGTTCCCAGCAACAATCATAGAAGTAACACTCCCAGTTCCTAAAGTATAGCCTATAGCCATAATGCCAGGGCCAACTCCAAGAAGCAACTTTGTTAATCCATTAATTGAAAAAGCTGATGGCTTCATCTGGTTCCTCTACTTACAAATTATATTAGTTAAAAAAGAGAGAGCACTGTAACTGCCCTCTCTTTGACTCAGTACGTATAAAAAATCTTAGATTTTAGTAACCATCATTCTGTGTAATCACACCAAAACTAGCTAACACTTCAGATACTGGAATTGGGAATAAGTGATATCGACTATCGATCGACTGTCCCATCTCTGCATTGACAGTTCCTGTTCTCACTAAATCAAACCATCTCTGTCCTTCAAAAGCTAGCTCCAATCTTCTTTCGTCTAAAATCGCCTGTCTAATTTCAGCTTGTGAAGAAGCAGTTGAATTAGACAAACCTGCTCTCGTTCTAATCTTATTCAATTCATCTAGTGCTCCTGCACTATTTCCGTTCTCATTTAATGCCTCTGCATATAGAAGAATGACATCTGCTAATCTCAACTCGATCCAGTCATGATCAGGGCCTCCATCCTGAGGAAATTTTGGAGAAGACATTAATGCTTCATCAATAGTCACCGCTCTTCTTAAATCTGTCTCGCCACCAGCTTCACTGGCATCAAATGCAGCTATCAAATCATCATCTAAAGGATTAAGAGATTTTGTATCCAATCCTGCAGACCATGACCAAAATTCAGAAAAGCCATACTCATCAGATATCGAACTTGATACTTGAGTTGCGTATATGATTTCAGAATTCAAATCATTGTCAACACCAAAGATATTTGCAAAGTTATCTTGCAACGCTATTCCTGCACCTCCGGCACCATTTACAACAGCAGCGAGTGAAGATGTAGCATTACCAAAATCTCCAATCTGCATATACACTTTACCCAGCATGCCTTGTGCTGCTAATTTAGAGGCTCGGCCATCTACTATATCTGTACCCAAGACAGAAATAGCCGCTTGTAAATCCGGAATGATCACATCGCTATAAACAGTAGCTGCTGATTGTCTTCGTAAAATAGACTCATCAGTAGGACTTGGTGTAGCGAATAAATTAACTGGCACATCACCAAAAACTCTTACAAGTTTAAAGTATGCAAGAGCTCTTAAATATCTTGCTTCTCCAATTTGAACATCGTTCGTAGAATTTTCAATTACTCCATTTGCACTTAAGATTGACCTGTACAAAGCTGTATAAAAAGGGCCAAAGAACTGATCTTCCATTACAGTCAAATTTGGACCATATACATCAAATTCAGTATATGGGTCTTCATCCATAAGAGCATTATCAGCTCTAAAGTCACCCATCACAGCCATTGGCGTAACAGATCCATGTTGATAAAAATAAGCTGCATTTAGAACTCCTTCAAAATCAGTCAATGAATTGGAACTCGCAATGTTTGGGGGAAACTGTTCTAAGTCTTCAGAACACGACACTAAAAAAAGTAGTGACCCTAAAATTAATATATATATGTATTTCATTATTCTACTATTTAAAAGTTAAGATTAAGACCTAAAGTAAAGCTTCTTACTACTGGACTTGCACCTACTTGCACACCATAAGTTGTTGGACCGAGGTAACCACCGTTCGTGATCTCAACACCCTCTGGATTAAGAGAAGTGTAGTCAGATCCCATTAGATATAACAAATTAGTAGCAGCGGCATATACTCTAACTGAACCTACACTACCCCAGTCTGGATTAAGTGTATAACCTAAAGTTAAATTTCTTAAAGCGACATAAGATGCATCTTGAATTTGTGAATCCAAAGCATTTCTTGGTTGCTCATAGTGCAAACCATTATGATCTGCGATGCCGTCATTTTCAGAATCAAAGCTACCACGCAATCTACTAAACCCGAATTGTGATTGCCAGTAGATAGGATCTACATTCCATACTTCTCCACCCTGGGCTCCTTGAAACTGTAATGAAAGATCAAAGTTGCTAAAGCTCATCTGGCTATTCAATCCCCAGTAAAAATCTGGTGTATTTTGTCCTATTTTAACTAGATCTCCACCTTCTTCAACTGTTCGTGTTCTATCAATAACACCATCACCATTTTGATCGACAACATAATATGATGAACTATTGATACCTATTGCACGAGTCGGGTCTACCATCCATTCTGTCTCTACCTGACCAGCAGTTTCTAATCCCCACATTTCACCTATCTCTCCTCCTACATAATTTCTAAATACTGGCGCTCTACCTGACTGTCCATAAAGTGCTCGTGGTAATTCAGTCAAATTACCCAAGTCAGTTATCTCTGTATTAACGGTAGAAAGATTGGCGCTCAGATTCCACTTGAAGTTACTGTTATTAATAACCGCTGCACCAACTTCGATTTCCAATCCTGAACTTCTTACGTCACCAGAATTAAGAACAATAGAGGTTGTACCTAAAACTTCCGCAACACTCTGATTGATTAAGATATCTTCAATGTCAGATGTATAATAATCTACACCGACGGTAAAACGATTCCCTAAGAAACCAAAATTAACACCAAAGTTGGTTTCAGTGTTCGTCTGCCACGTCAAATCAGGATTTCCAATATTGGATGGTATCAGGAAACCATTACCAAGTACTGTCGGCGATGGATTTAACAAACTCAATGAACTGTATGAACCCAAGAATGAAGTTGTTCCTAAAGAACCCCTACTGAATCTAAGTTTTAGATCAGTTAGAAACTCTGAGTTATAGAATGATTCATTGTGAACATTCCAGCCTAAAGAAATCGCTGGGAAAATCTCATATCTATTATTAGCTCCAAATCTGGAATCACCATCTCTTCTTACTGACACTGAAGCTAAATAACGATTGTCAAATGCATAGTTGATTCTTCCAAATAAGCTCCTTCTCGCAATTGTCTCATCTCTCTCAGAAACGTTTATATCTGCAGGATCTAACAAGGCATAATTAAGAGGTTGACCAAACGGAATATTATTTGATGCATTTAAGTATGTCTCACCGATATAGAAATTCTGAAACTCAATACCTGCTATGGCAGATATATCATGACTGCCTAAAACTTTAGAATAATTCAAAGTCGTCTCACTTAGCACTGATGATCTTTTTGTATCCCTTGTTTGCAAGCGTGTTTGATTAGTACGTGCTCTAGAGTCAAACTCAAGAGTTCTAGAAAAGAATGCTCTTGTATCTCTTAGATCTCCACCTAAAACAGTTTTTATATCCAATCCATCTATAATGCTGTATTGCAAATAAGAACTCACGTTACCGAAATACGTTTTTTCAAATCGATCAGTGTTGTCAAGTTTTGTGGCCGGGCCTGCATCTCCAGAACCTCCTATACCATTTCCGCTTCTTCCATAGTGCCAGTCTTGAGCTGTCATACCTGGCTCTAATGTATAAATGCTATTATTGAACGGAGCACTTCCTCCTCTATAACCACTGTCGAAACTTGCTAAACCCAAAGCCTGAGCTTGTTGATCTAACCCTTGTACAAAATCAATAGATGCTTGAGTATGGTAGATAGGATGAACACTATATGCCCTCAAGAGATCTCTCATATCATGGCCTACAATTTCTCTATCACCCACAAATCCATTGGCATTGATTCCAGCCTTGAACTTACCACCAAGATTAGCATCAACTTTCAATCTTGCATTATACCTTTCGAAGCCTTGTCTAATTACAACCCCCTCTGTGTCCAAATAACCTACTGATGCAAAATACTTCACATCATCTGTTCCCCCACTCATATTCAAGTTATGACTTTGACTTTTGCCAGATCTAAAAAGCCAGTCTTCAGCGGCTACAACATCAGGAGAATTTTTGTATGCATTAATTCTATAATTGACCAATGCTGGATCAACTTCAGAAACATCATATGTACCATCTGCTATTCCTGACTCCAATTCATCAGCCCATTCTCCGGCTGTTTTTAATTGTTCAACATCACCTACATATCTGCTCGAAGTACTTACATAGCTGTCATATCCAATTTTAACTTTACCTGATTTTCCAGTTTTAGTTGTAACCAGAATCACTCCATTTGCTCCTCTCGAACCATAGATAGCTGCAGAAGCTGCATCTTTTAGAACTTCTATACTTTCTATATCGTTCGGATTAACCGTGGCCAAACTTCCTGATATTGGATAACCATCCACTACTATAAGCGGTGAAGAGTTTCCAGATATTGAAGATGCGGCTCTAATCTGAATCTTAGGATCTGCGCCAGGTTCTCCATCTTGATTTTGAATCAAGACTCCTGACAACTTACCTGCAAGCGCATCATCTACACGATTCGCTTGGATCATCGCAACATCAGCACCTTTTACTTGAGCGATGGCACCAGTATTGTGTGATTTTTTCCTTGTTCCATAACCTGTCACAACTACCTCGTCTAAGATCGCTCCCTGAACTAGATAAATCGTTAATTCAGTTTGTGTTCCAACTACAATTTCTTGGGTTTCAAAACCCAAATAACTAATTACTAATACGTCTTCTGGCTGTGCCTCAATCGAAAATGTGCCATCTATATCAGTTACAGTACCTCTATTAGTACCTTTAACTAATACATTGGCTCCAATAACCTCTAATTGATCTGCACTAGAAATAATGGTGCCAGTGATCTGTGCATACATTCCATCCTTCAAAGATGAATCTTCAGTACTTCCGTAAACGGAAGAAAAGCATAATGCGACGGAAAGAAGGCCTAACAAGGCACCTCTAAAGGAGCGCATCTTCCTGGTAGAATAGTTAATTTTCATACTTGTGATTAAATAATTTTACAATTTTAAATTATACAAAATCGGCATCTGAATTAATCTAACTCAAGGGCAACTTTAAGGTTACCCCATTGACTATTTTTTTTTAATTATTAACATCACGATTCTCAATACTCATACATGCCTTCTATCAATAAAATGGCAATTAGAATATCGTAGTTCGCGTATTTTTTAAATGTTTTTTTCTTAATCGCTATAAACACTTCAACTCATAGCAAAGTCTTCGATAGTTTAAAAATAGGGAGCTCACCATGCCCCCTATTCTATCTATATATGAAAAAACTATCAATACCTAGTCATGACTCACATCAAGACTATAATATTTCACTTTAGAAAAAGCTCCACTATCTGTCGTCTGAAGATAGTTGCCAGCTTTAAAGTAATTCTCAAAAACATCCCATCGCTCCAAATCAGAGCTTTCATAAATCTGAGGTTCTGAATCGTTAAGAGCTATAGACATCTTTCCGAAGGACACTTCTACTTTGAGCTTAAATCGCCCATTGTTGACAGTCTCTTCAAAATATTGTCCATCATCATCAGTCCATGAAGTAGTTTTTAGAACTTCAATGTCTGAGACATTTTGGTTTTTCAAAACTTTAGTCTTCACTCTGATCTTCCCATTCTGCCAATATATTTTTAATACTGGAGGTGCATTGTTATCATCTTCGCCTATCAAATCGCGCTGATCATTACTTAGTCTACCATGGATCTGCATAATGATCACTCGATGATCTTTGCCACTTGCCTCTTTCGAAATTTCAGCTACTGCAAGCTCCCCTTCCATTGTAGCACCTTCGCTAAACTTCCAGTTCACACTATTGCTACCAGGAACTAATTGTTCTCTAAGTTCAGTTCGTGAATATGAAGAATTCGCTGTAGTACTTTCTGGGTAAGTATCAAAAACTAATGATCCATCTGTACTATCGTTATACATAAAGGGCTTCAATGCACTGTTAGATGCATAGTCAAGAATCTCAGGAGGCTCTACCTCACTTGGATCACCAACAGGAAGTGTCACCTTCCAATTGTTCAAGTCAATCTTTGGAAGAAAGTAATCAACGCCTTCTACGAGATCTTTAACAACTGGAGTAACTACTTCAGGCTCTGGTTCAGGTTCAGGAGTAACTGCAACTGGTGGTTCTTCCAAACCGCCTACATCACATGATCCAAAGCTTAATCCAAAAGCTAAAGAAACTACTGAAAGAAACAGGAATTTACGCATCACGACTATCGAATTAAAAAATAATAACGATCCCCTTTAGACTACTCTTTAGGATAAAGCTTGATGTTATCAGCATATGCATCTTCACTTGTAACTCCATACATCCAAATTGCAATTTGACCACTTTCATTTGAATCAAATTCAGCTTTTAGCAAAGTGAAGTTTCCCTTTCCAATCGCTACATCCCCTACTGACTCTACTATGATTGGTGCGCTAAGTGCATCCTTTCCATCGCTGTAGTGACCATCTATGATATTTAGAACAACTCTATCTCCTCCAGTTACATCATCTTTGTCGTTTTTAATGGAATGTTCCCATTCTACAACATATGTAGTATTAGCAGATACTTGAAAAGCTTGGTAAGCAAATCTTGAACTTGAACTTAACAAATGAGCAGCTGAAGTACCATTCGTCCATTTTGCCCCAGCCGTCTTGGCTCCCGTATCATTTCCATCATAATCAATAGGAGAACCATCACTTGAAGAGTTATAAGGACTTGTCGTACCACCTGTAAAGCTTTCAAACTTCCATCCATCTTGGCCACCAGTAAAGTCACCATTATTAACTGTAGGAACAATTGCATCTGGCTCCTCTGGCTTAATGACATCTATAGTTTTAGTAATTGCGTCAGTCACACCGTTTGCATCACTAACTGATAGAGAAACAGTGTAAGTCCCTTCTCCTTCAAAAGTAAAAGATGGGTTCTTTTCAGTTGAGTTACCAGCTCCAAAGTTCCAATTATACATTGTAGCACTTGCTGATTCATTAGTGAAAGTCACTACTCTAAAATCTTCAGGATCTGTCTGTGAGAAGCTAAAGCCTGCACTTGGAAGTGTTGCATCAGCGATAGAACCTGCCTCTGGCAATTCGAAGTCATCAACACAAGAACCAAAAGCGAAGCCCAGTATGAAAAGCATCGTAAATAGCTTTCCTGTTTTATATAATATTGATTTCATAATATTTAAATTTTAATTGCGATTTTAAATTAGTAGCCTGGATTCTGAGTCAGCAAACCGTTGCTCAATCCTATCTCCCTTTCAGGTATAGGAAGAAGAAGATCTGTTCCACTAAAGCCGTACCCATTTTCTGAAGAGAATGTTGTTAAAACATCGATAGCAGATCCAAATCGTATTAAGTCAAATAACCTATGATTTTCAAATGCTAACTCGACTCTTCTTTCATCAAGCAATGCCTGCTTTGTGATTTCAAAGATTGGATCAGTTATACCTGCTCTATCTCTCACTGCCTTAAATGATGCGATTGCTGCAGGGTCTGTAGTATTACTGCCACCTGCCATGATTGCTTCTACATGCATGAGCAGAACATCCGCATATCTGAGGACGATCCAGTCATTACCTGCTAAAGTAGGATCATTAGATATTGCAGATATCCCTAAATTATCATCACCATTCGGAAGGAATTTCACCACCTGATCAAAAATTGGCTGCAACGCATCTTGACGATAAGAGTATTTAGCTCTATTTCCTCCTATTGCATCTAAAGCAGCCTTTGCTTCAGCAGTAACATAGTTAACTCCTGTAGTTCTACCTACAGCATTTAACATTTCAGCCGAAAAGTTTTGGCTATCGTTAGCATCATCTGAGATAAAGCCAACTGAGAAAATAACTTCATTATTTCCTTCATTGTAGAAGATGTCTTTAAAATTAGATTCTAATCCGAATCCAGAACCTACTACTGCCTCACATAAAGATCTAGCCTCACTATAGTTTCCTAAAGTAAGATGAACTTTAGCCAGCAATCCTTGTGCACCAGCCCTAGAAGCTCTCGTCTTAAAAGAATTATCAAGACTACCTGCAGCAGCCATAAGATCACTTACTATTAACTCATAGATTGTACTTGTAGCTACTCTTGTGAATTGAACATCAGTATCCAATGGATCTACAACTCTATCTAACAATGGTACATCTCCATATAATCTGACCAAATTAAAATAAGCATATGCTCTGACAAACTTGGCCTCTCCTTCGAATTGTGCACGCTTAGTAGTAGCTACATCAAGATTTTCTAAAACTGTATTAGCACGAAATATAACATCATACATACTTCTGTAATAGTCAGTTACTATTCCATTTGTAGATTCTAACGTATAGTTTTCAAACTGAGCCGCCTCACCTTCACTGCTTTTAGTCTTAGTGTTGTCGCTCCGCATCTCTGTAAGATAAAACTCTCGTTGAATACCATGATTATCATTGGTACTAGTTGAGTTTACACCTTGTATTCCGTCATACATACTAATCACTCCAGATTCCAATTGTGCTTCAGTAAGATAGTATCCCGTAGCACTAATATTGGCTGTCGGAGCTGGATTTAGAAAGTCATCACCACAACCCATCAACATCATAGATAAGGCTGCAATTGTTATTATATATAATTTATTCATTTCTTATTTTTACTTGTTGCTTAAAAAGCAATGATTAAAACTCAAGATTTAGGCCTACTGTAAATATCTTCTGGATCGGAGATCCAGCACGCTGATATCCATATGTTGTTGGACTTGTATCATTGATTGATTCTGGATTGAACCCAGTGTAATCGTCCGCTGTAGAATACCATAAATTCTGTGCCGCGACATAAATTCTTGCTTTAGATAAAACATCAGTCTTCCCAAGAATTCCTTGGCCAAAATTGTAACCAATTGTCACATTTCTCAATGCTATATAAGAAGCATCTTGAATGATATCATCCGTAAATATTTTCTGCTTAATAAATTCTTGATCAGGCGTTGTCGAAGTATTAAAATCTTGACCACTGTTGAACTGATTGAACAAATACTGATCACCCATATTTCTAACCTCAGCACCATGAGTACCTTGGAACATGAAGCTTGCATCAAATCCTTTATAGCTCACATTATTGCCAAATGACCAAACCAAGTCTGGATAAGGATTACCGAGAATGGTTTTATCATCATTATCTATCAATCCATCACCGTTAAGATCTCTCACATAAACATCTTGAGCCTCTCCACCTACAGGGTGAAATGCCTCTTTCAAATATTCTGTAGGAATGTCTCTATCCACAACCCATCCATAATAAGATGAAATAGGATGTCCTTCTAAGTTAATCCACTCAGCAGCTCTTTTACTATCTACATTTTGGATTTGACCATTGGAATCAGCGAAATCTAATAATGTATTCTTGTTACGAGAAGCTATGAAGCTAGAAGTCCATGTAAGGTCACCTCTTCTTATGTTATTAGTTCTTAACTCTAATTCAAAACCTTTGTTCTCTACTTTACCAAGGTTCACTAATGCCTCACCAAATCCAGTCGTATAAGAGATAGGGTTACTAAGCAGTAACTGATCACTTGTTCTAACATAATAGTCAACTGATCCAGATAGGAAGTTGTCAAACAATGCAAAATCAATCCCTGGATTTATCTCTCTTGAGCTTTCCCAGCCTAATCCTCCATTAGCAATATTTAATGCTGAAATTCCAGCAGCAACGGATCCGTCAACAACTGCTGTTGCTGGACCAAGAAGTGCTACTGATGGATAGTAACTATCTACTGAGTTATTTCCTGTGAGACCATAACTAGCTCTAAACTTCAAGAAGTCTACTGTACTATTGCCTTTCAAGAAACTCTCTTCACTTACAACCCATCCAAGAGATACTGCTGGAAAAACGCCATACTTAGAATCTGGTCCAAATCTTGAACTACCATCTCGTCTTAAGCTTACAGAAGCTAAGTACTTATAGTCATAAGCATAGTTTAATCTTCCAAAGTAAGATTGGAATCTATCTTGGTACTCTTCAGAACCTCCCGCTGAAATAGTTGTTCCTCCTGATATTGTTTTAATCAAATCATTCTGATAACCAGTAGCTGTTATGTTATCTTCTTTAAAGTCCCACTTTTCTGCAGACATACCGAGTACTGCATTAAATTCGTGAAGACCGATCTCCTTGTCATAAGTGAAGTAGTTTTCATTAACAAGGTGTATTCCATTAAAATTAGAAACGTCTAATTGAATATTAGAAGCACCGTTTCTGTGTGCCAATAATCCTTGCCATCTTGATCTATCAGTATCTTGATAATCTCCAGAAAGAGACGTTCTAAAATTCAATCCATCTGCAATTTTAAACTGGAGGTATGTACTACCAAACATTTTAAATTTGTTCTCAAATCTCTCTCTTTCTATGACCTTCGCCGCAGGATTAGTATTGGAAGTGTTACTGATATCTTGAGCGTTAAATCCATCTCCACTATAATTGTCAAAATGTCTTTGCACCGCGTAATCTCCTACTTGAACATCAGGATATATGTTACGATCTACGTATTGGATAGTATTCTCATCATGATAAACAGGTAACCAAGGTGTCTGTCTTAATATATCATGTGTCGAACCATCGAATCTTCTTCTCTTCGTAAAAGAAGGAGCGATGCTCGCGCCAAATGAAAGTCTATCATTTATCTTAGTCTTCACTTTGAAGTTCATATTGTACTTCTTGAAGTCATCAGTTAATAAAACACCCTCGTCATGCAAATATCCAAAAGTAGCACTAAAGCTAGTCTGCTTATTACCACCTCTTGCACTCAATGAATGGCTATTTATATTACCACCATCAAATATTACATCTTGCCAATCTCTGTCAACTCCAATCAGTTGCTTATACCTTGTTCTCTCTGACAACTCACCGTTAGCAGCTATTTCTGCTGCAGCAGATTCAGCTATGCTGAAATAATAAGCATCACTCTTGTGTGCTTCTTTTACTCCTGTGAATCCGTTATAAGTAAACTTAGTCTTACCATCCGTTCCATCTTTAGTAGTGATTAGTATAACGCCGTTACCACCTCTTGATCCATAAATCGCAGAAGAAGCTGCATCCTTAAGTATCTCAAATGACGCTACGTCATTCATGTCCAATGATCCGAGGAAGTCGTTATCTACAATCAGTCCATCTACAACAATTAACGGCGCAGAACTAGCTGATACAGATCCCGTACCTCTTATTCTAATCGTCGGTGCAGATCCTGCCTCTCCTTCAGTAGCAGAAATGTTAACACCTGATACTTTACCTACAAGTGCATCATCCACTCTTGAGACTGGTATCTTGTCTAAGTCCTTATTATCAATCTTTGATATAGCTCCTGTCAAATGAGACTTCTTAGAAGTACCATATCCAATGACAACAACCTCATCGAGTGAAGTTGCATCTTCAACTAAGCGAATTGATATATTTGTTTGACTTCCCACTACTACTTCTGTAGTTGTGAATCCTAAATAGCTGATGACTAATATATCATCAGGTTGTGCATCAATAGTAAAACTTCCGTCTACATCCGTGACAGCTCCTCTATTGGTTCCTTTGACAACAATGTTAGCTCCGATGACACCAAGGTCGTCTGTATCAGAAATAACAGTTCCCGTGATTGTGGCAAAATCTGCCGTAGTCGCTGTTTCATTTTCGGAAGCTGCAAAAGCTGTTGTAAACGAACAGAGTAAAAGCAAAAGACCATACAAGCGTCCTTTGCCTTTAAGTGCTGTAATTAGATTAGTTATTTTCATACGAGAAAAATTAATTAAATGAGATTTCTAAATGGTTAATAAATTGAATCCTGGGGCTCGATTTAGTAATTCTTATTAAAAGTATTTTGAACCGACCTATTCTTTAATAAGTGATTTTATAGTTAGTGCGATTTTCTAATTTGGCAAGACTAAGTTTTCATGGTTTTGGCTAAAATCAACCACGTCGTTTAGATGCAGCCTCATTGCTGTCCCTGCTCCTTTTGCATCTTGATCGATGATGTAGTTAATTATATTTTGATGTTCCTCCACTGTTTTCAAAAAAGTATCATCATTACAGATCTTTAGATCATTATAGCTTTTAACTATATCCGGAGTAATGATGAGCATGAGTGACTTCAAGGCTTTGTTCTTACTTGCTTCTGCAATCTTCAAGTGGAATAAAAGATCTTCTTCTACAGCCGAATGGCCTCCCTTGATTCTTGTCTCATAATCCTTCAGGGCATTCTCTAAAGCCGCTATGTCGTCTGTAGTTCTTCTTTTAGCTGCTAACTCTGCAGCATTTACTTCAAGTATGACTCTAGTTTCTACTAGTGACGTGAAGTCCGATGGTTCTAATCTTAATACATCTGTGATGAGCCCCTCTAATGCTGTGAGTCCGATTCCTGCCACAAAGGTCCCACTTTGAGGAATGGTCTTAAGGATACCATAGAACTCTAACTTACGGATTGCGTCTCTGACTGGGCTGCGTTTAACACCTAGGTGATCTGCTAACTTTCTTTCTGGAGGTAATTTGTCACCTGGTTTAAGCTCTCCTGATGTGATCAGAAATCTGATTTGATTTATGATTTGATCAACAGGCTTCTCAATTACAATCTTCTGTAGATTATCAAGCATAGATTAGTATAGTTTTTCACACGAAATTGGGCGACCAATAATTGGTTGACCAAAATTGGTTGACCAAATGTAGCAGAACATCTGTGATATCAAAAATTATTCTTCGAAATATTTGTTTAGCCGCATAAAAATGGGCTAAAGGATAGCGATAGGTATAATATTTGGCGCTCAAGACCGAGATGTAAGAACCTCAACGCATAAAGCATGAGGCCCATGGATGCTCTATATCATATCATGACTTATACATCTCAAGGCAGTAGTTGAGAGAAAATCGTAGTGCAGATATTAAAAAGAGATAACTATATTAGTCAGACGAAACAACTTAAGATATGTCTACTAAGAAAAAAAAGAGAAAATTAGAGAAGAAGAATTCAGAAGACGCGAGAAAGTTAATCATGATAGCAATCGGGCTCACAGCTTTCTTTCTGGTGCTGTCATATGTCTTCTTCCTAAGAAATGCATGATCAAGTAAGATGAGATCGCAGGATCAATGATACAATTCAGTCTTTTCAGGTTTGATCTAAAATAAAGAAAGGAGTTTTCACCTTTGTGAGAACTCCTTTTGTAACCTTTATATTTTCATTGATGAAAACGATATCTAATCTAAGGCAAGTACTGTGCCAAAGCTGATTTCCCTATAGATTGCGGGGCGCTACGCCTATTCCTATAAGAATACCACTCTTTTATATTCCATCCAACTCAACTCTTTGAGAAAAACTGCGTTTAAGACCAATATGCGGTAGAATCAAGAACTGCTGCAACTCATCTATGTCTAAACTTCCACCCGAACATCGCTTTTTAGATCTCTCAGATTACGGGCGACCGATAGCAAAGTGGATGGCCAATATCTTTAAGCACACTCCGATCACACCGGTTGGCGTCACTATACTTTTTATAATATCAGGTATGGGTGCTATCTATTGTATGCTCCATGAATGGTTCTGGTTAAGCGCTGGACTGCTTGTGCTTAAGTCTATACTTGACGCGGCCGATGGTGAACTAGCACGAGTTAAGAATACACCATCGCAGACGGGTCGTTATCTCGACTCGATCGCTGATATCCTTCTTAACCTTCTATTCCTATTGACCATATGGTATATCACAAAAGGGTCCTTGCTATGGACACTGGTTAGTTTTGCTTGTGTTCAGCTGCAAGGCACATTGTATAACTTTTACTATGTCATCCTTCGCAATAGGCTTCAAGGAGATAAGACGAGTCGAGTATTTGAGACAGAGCGCCCTATAGCCTTGGGTGGTGAAAGCCAAAAGGTCGTGGACATACTTTATGGTATGTATACGTTTCTATATGTAGTATTTGACCGATGTATATATGCTCTCGATAGAAGTGCGGCTACTGACAAGTTACTGCCGAACTGGTTGATGACTGCAGTTTCTACATTTGGTTTAGGCTTCCAACTTTTAATGATGGGAGTGATGCTGGTCATGGGATTGGCCGAGTACATCATCCCATTTTTCATCTCTTATACGATCATGATGCCCGTATTTATCATCGTCAGAAGATCTGTCACTTAGATCGAAGTCGTATCATTGCGGATAGATAATCATCATTGAAAAATACTGTTATCATAGAAACCATGTGCTTGCCACCGATCAGTGTGATGAGCCAGATTGTGCGCCATACATCTATTCAGATAGAAGCACATGAGCACTACCAGAAGCGCAGTTATCGCAATCGAATTCATCTATGTGGCCCTCAAGGACTCATGTCAACATCCATACCTCTTAAGAAAGGTAAGAATGCTCAGAAAGCCATCCGTGATGTTCAGATATCATATGAGTCACCTTGGCGGGAAATATTAGTAAAGCAGATCAAAGCGAATTATGGATCGGCTCCTTTTTTTCATTACATCATAGATGATTTAGAGCCACTCATCATGAGAAATGACAAATTCCTTTGGGATTACAATCAAGAGTTATTTGGGTTTGTGTGTAAGCAGTTGTCTTTGACTACTTCCTCTCCCCCCAAACTTGAAGTTTCTGATACAGAAGCATACCACTCCGATTATCAAGCTCAAGCACTTGATCTAAGAAGCAAATTCAAACCGAACTCCACTGATGCTTCCTTGATGCCATATGAGCAAGTCTTCAGCAATGAGTTTGATTTCATCCCAGATCTGAGCATTCTCGATATGCTGATGTGTTGTGGACCAGAGAGTATACTCAAGTTAAAAGCGTAATTCTTCAAAGGACATTATTAGTCAAGAAGACATAATTCCACTACCCTTCTTCATCATGGTAGTTTATCTTTGATTCTCTAATTAGACATTGACATTGGCTATATCCAACGAAAACTCAAAAAGTCTCAACAAATACATCAGCGAGACTGGTATATGCTCTCGCAGAGAAGCAGATAAACTCATTGCCGCAGATCGCGTGCAGATCAATGGCACAATCGCAAAACTTGGGAATAGAGTAGCTGAAGGTGACATCGTTCTGCTCGATGGCAAATCTATTTCTGAAAAACCCAAAGCGCTATATCTCGCTTTTAACAAGCCAAGAGGTATCGTTTGTACGACAGACCTCAAGGAGAAGAATAACATCATAGATTTCATTGGTCATCCAGAAAGATTATTTCCAATTGGGAGATTAGATAAACCATCAGAAGGATTGATCTTTCTAACTAATGACGGAGATATCGTTAATAAGATCCTTCGAGCTGGCAACAACCATGAGAAAGAATACATTGTCACAGTTGATAAATCAATCACAGATCGGTTCATCAATAAAATGAGGTCAGGAGTTCCGATCCTTGGGACTGTAACAAAGAAGTGCAAAATATCATCCATCAATGATCGTACTTTCAAAATTATACTGACTCAAGGCCTTAACAGACAGATCCGTAGGATGTGCGAATTCCTCGGATATGAAGTCAAGACACTCAAGCG
>CALHUZ010000254.1 GCA_938039305.1 uncultured Saprospiraceae bacterium | reverse complement strand
TATGACATGCTAAGAGTTTTAATTCCAGGCTCAAAGAGAACTGTGATAGGAGGATTTCCAAGGGTCACCTTAGGTGGTTTGACTAGAGGCTCTGTGGCAAGAATAGCTGTAAATGGACAATTGATACCTGTGGAGCAAGAGCCATTGTTAAGGCCGGAAGATATTTACTCAGCGGATGTTTTGGGCGGATTTCGCGCTGCAGCTTTATATGGTCCTTCTACAGTTATATCACTATTGACGCGAGAAAATGGTGAATACAATGAGCCAGCCTTAGGGATTGTAAATATCAATCATCCGGGATACTACCAAGCTCGAGAGTTTTATAATCCTGTATATGGGGACAAAGATAAGTTAGACAACCCTGACTATCGAACTACTATATTCTGGGAAGATGATTTGAATTTGAATAGTTCTAAGTCTTCTGAATTTCAATTCAAAACAAGTAATCTGACAGGAAGGCATTTGATTTTTATAGAAGGTCTTACAGAAGGTGGTGTGCCTTTTACAGCGAAGCGCTATTTTAATGTGACTAACTAAGACCGGTTGGATTTTAGCTTTATACCATGCAGTACTTGATCTTTAAAGGTCGTTGGAAATTGCTCTACTCCAGGAAACCCTAGTTTTATATCGCGGCCCTCATAAGGGACATAGGCTGTACCGAAGATTCGATCCCAGATGGCTAAACTTAAACCGAAGTTGACTCCAGTTCTTCGATCTTCAGGAAGGTCATGGGCATGATGCCAGATGTGCATCTCAGGATGATTGAAGATAGTCTTCATAATAGGTCCAAGTAGAAAATATCCTATAAGACAAGATCCTACTATTACTCCAAAAACTACCATAGTTGAAGCATTTGACGGAAGTAGGTTTATATCAAAAGAACTTAAGGCTATCATAGTTCCGATGCCACCTCCAAGTATAGCGCCTGTCACTCTTCCCGAGATTGAAATATTAGAATGGTTATAATGTCCAACCGCTAAGGTGAATAAGTGTATTATGAAAAAGTCATAAAGTCCAATACCTAATAAGGCAAGCGGTAAATATTCTATAGATCGATAGACAAGAGTTTCCATCCAGTGATATCTTAAATGCGCCGCAACGCCCATCTCTTGTACACTGTGATGTACTTTATGAAACTCCCATAAGCGCTCTACTTTATGAAGCAGCCTATGCGTCCACCACTGAACAAAGTCTCTAACTAAAAACCCAAAAAGCAATACGCCCCACATGGGCCATGAGCGAATAGGGTTGGTTGATTTGAGGTCTATATTTGTTATTTCAAATACGATGTAGTTGAAGAAATTGACTACTACATCTGAAGCAGCGTTGTAGATGATCAAGGAGAATAAAAAGAAGTTGAAAAACATGTAGAAGGTGTCGAGCCAAAAGTCTTTTCTAAACTTTGGTTGCTCCTTCCTCCAAGGTCTATTCCATTCAAGAACTAAGAAGAAAAGGGAAATAGCTATGAGCCAGTAGAAATAGTTATGCCAAGAAGGATGAGTGATCTCATGCCATACATAGGATGCGTATCCATAACCATCAAGAAATATTTTTATATAATTTGGCACTATTCGTAAGCTTTTTTCCAGGCGCTGTAGCCACCTTCCATGTTGCTCACATTTTTAAAACCTTGTGATTGCATGAATTCGGCAGCTCTTGCACTCCTTCCTCCGCTTTTACAATAGACAGCATAGTGTTTTTGTTTATCTAACTTGCTTATTTCTGATTCGAATGTCGCAGAGTTGATATCTATTGTCGTAGAACCGGCTATCTGGCCAGCGGCTACTTCGCTTGGAGTTCTGACATCTAAGAATATGTAATCATTACTGGCATCTAATAGGCGCTTTGCATCGGCTATGGAGATATTCTTGTATGGTGTAACCTTAGGTTGAATCATATCAACTGAGGCATGCTTTGTAGCTACTTCAGTATTACTCGATTGATTGGACTGGCATGAACCAAATGTCACGATGGTCAATAGTAAAGTGAACTTCAGCCCAATCCATAGATTTAGATTATTCATAAAGTAAAGTTAAGTCAATTATTAAACTATCTACTTTCAGTAGTAGTGCCGAATGATCCTCTGGATGGTTTAAAATAACAAGTGAATTGCTATTGAAAAGGGACCGATACAATCGATCCCTTTCAACTAAACTTGTATGAAAAAACTATCTAAATATATCTTATAGACGTAGCAATCTCCTTTAAGCCACTTTTAAACTCGTAAAAAGTTAAGTGGATTGCCAGGATCAGTACGATAGTCGTAGAAGTTGTTGAGGTTAGGAAATATGGTTTCAAGATTAGATTTAGATACCCCAAACCAATTTGCTAACTCCGCGAAATATAAATCTGCAGAAGTTGTAGGTAGAATAATACCACCTCCTAAGTCATGAATGTTTTCATTTGGGTTCAGTGTTTCCGGATAGCTACCATAGATGTTTTGACCAATGACCGGGCCGCCAATAGTCATCATGTTACTTCCCCAGGCATGATCTGTACCGTTGCCATTAGATCTGAGTGTTCTGGCAAAATCAGAAATTAGAAAGGAAACGACACAATCTTCGGTACCCAGTTCTTTCATGGCTTCTTGAAACTGATTAACCGCATGATCAAGTTCCCGAAGCATCTCCGGTTGATTTTCTAAGCCATCATGATGGTCCCATCCGCCAAAACGAATGAAAAACGTCTGCCTTTTATAACCAAGAGTTTCCCGTGCTGCGATCATCTTAGCTACCCATCCAAGCCCTTGAGTTACTCTTCGATAGTCTCCATTTGTCGCTACTTCAAATGGTGTCTGAAGAAAAATGCTATCAAGCGCCTCTTTATATACAAGCCATCCATCACGAGCATTTTTAGCTGTGTTGGCGTAAGTGTTTTCGTAGATGTCTGAGTAAGTACGATCAAGTAAGTTGTCGATTGCATTTTTCTTAATTGTATTTAACTCCCAGTCATTATTGTATCCGTTGATATCTTTTAAAGGAGATTCATTAAGCCGGTTGGGGTCCATAGTATAAGCTATGTTCTCTACACCAGTCTGAAATATATTAGAATCACCAAATGAAATATTCATAGACAATCCATTGGTGTCATTCATCTGGTTAATCATATCCGCTATGCGACCTCCCCACCCTAAGCCAGCCCTTTCGTGAGGTACAGCTGTCATCCATTGTTGTAGTTGATCGCTATGAGAGAGTAGACCAAGAGGAGCTTTCTTTGATTCATTCCAGAACTGCTCGACGGAAATGGGCTCTACAAGCGTGCCGACATTAGCGACAAAAGCTGCTTTCCCATCATTGAATAATGATTGGATATTAGGCATGGCTTGGTTGACACCAAATGTTCTTCCCGGAGTATTTAGAGAATTGAGATTAAGAATATCAGGTCTCGCTAAAGCTACATTTCCTCTTACAGCTGCGTAGTCGGCATACTCTTGAGCAGATGTGGGCATCAACATGTTGTAAGCATCATTTCCTCCATCCAGACAGATGCAGACCAGTGCTTTATAATCATCGCCAGCTAATACGTCAGAATCTGACATAGCTGCTGCGTTCAGAGCTTTCAGGTTGAGTAAGGTTGATAGCATTGTGCTGCTTGTCATAGCTGCACAACCCGCTTGGCCTATGAATTTTCTTCGGTTTATATGACTCATAAAAGGGTCTTTTAGAAAAGTGATTTTATTTTAAGACTACATAATCAGGTGAGATCATAATGATATAAAGACAGATCTGTACTCTTCTCATTTGATAATCATCCCAATTATTAGGTATCTGCAGCATGGCAGTTTTTATAGTTTCTCTTGTTTCGGCGGACAGTCGGCCATGCACCATCAGCACATCAAAATGGTTGATTAATGTTTCAGGATCTTCTGCCATCGCCAAGTAGTTATCAATTGCAACATCTGTATCAGGAGAGGCTTCGTACCAATCCCAAAATAAGATACCCCAATCAGTCCATTTGTGAGCTTGATTCATGTAGCCAATCGCTGACTGACTATTATGAATTTGAAATTCTGGTCCAACAATATCTTGAGCTATAAATTCTTTATTTGGTTGGTAGTTGGTCCTATAAAAATTGAAAACAGAAGGGGCTCCAAGTACCAGTTGTCCTGTGTCGTCAAAGAAGTCGTATCCATTATTCCAATAATATCCATCTGGACTATCAGAAGGCACTGAGTGCATCAGCTGAGTGTATCTTAATAGTGGCTCTTTGAGTTTACCATGTTTAGGATCTTGCATAGCACTACAATCTCTTGCTTCAGGATCTAAAAGAACAGCCTTGATGACCGCCTTCATATCGCCTCTTACACCAGCTCCATTGTCATTAAATGCATTAGCCACCCGATTGACATAAGGTCTGCTTGGGTTAGATTTTACAAATTGCTGAATGAGTCTCTTCCCGATGAAGGGGCCTACGTTAGGATGATTGAAGATATGCTTTACAGCTTGTTGGATATCTTCCATTCCAGTTTGTCCAGATGGTATAGTATAGTTTCCAATTATCGTTTTTTCTCCTGGCTCATGTTGGAATTCTTCCATCTGAAGAGGAACTTCTCGACTTATGTCATATATGCCTGCGCTGAAATAAATTCGGCTGTCCACATCTACACCGTATTCTATTGCCTCTTTACTCCAAGCCCCTCCTTTTAACCCTGTAAATACTTTTGCTAACTCTTGAATATCTTTATTGTCATAAGTTGGAATCCAGTCTCCGTTACTATCTATTTTTCGACTGCCATCATTATGTAATTCGTAAAGCCCTATGCTGAACAATTGCATAATTTCTCTGGCATAGTTTTCATCAGGTCTAGTACCAAATTCATCACTTTTTGGATTATTAAGATGACTCAGATAGAATCCCATGTTAGGGTCAATGGTGATTTCTTGAAGTACATCTTCATAGTTGCCAAAGGCATTTCTGATAAGAATGTCATAATAACTTGCTAATCCTTCTCCAAAGTCACCTATTTGAGAATTAGAAGAGATGACTGCGATCTGACTTAGCGCAAAAGCGATTCTCTGTCTGAGTTGATCAGGGGCTTTGTAATTGTTGTCCCACCAAGCAAACTGAAAATGGACGCTATACGGCCCGAAATAGTCGTCATTACTTTGAGCGCGGTGTAGTTCTCTCGCCCTTGCGTCTACCTCCCAAAGCTTTGGGAGTAGAAGAGTCGTGGGTTGATTAAATTGATTTTCGATCCATCCTTCGAAATCCAGAGTTTTAGAAAGGGAATTAATTTCTTCTTGGTTTCCGCCAAATGCAGCTTGGAATAGAAATCTTGAAGCTTCTATTTTTTTAGCATCTAAACCAGCGCCATTAATTGTGTTCTCTCCAATAGAAGATAAAGAGTTGCTACTCGTTCTTACTTTTACACCGATGTCATGACCTGCTCCTAGAAAGTCGTCATAATTAGATTGTGCCAAAGATATGGTAGAAGCGCACATCAAACAGATCAAAAGAATTTGCAGCCGATTCGATTTAATTAGAAAATGCATAGCTGTTATATTTTAATTAAGTTCTTGATAGGATGTGTGATTATCTCGGTTGTGCGACGATGATCTGCTTTGCAATGAGCCCTTCGTCTGTCACCATACTAAGTGTATAATGTCCATCTGCAAGAGCAGACGTAGCAATTGAAAATTCCTTATTGCTACCTATCCGTTGATCTTTTTTGCGCATCAGTATTCTACCTGCGACATCTACGACCTGATAGCTTACAGAACTTGTGTTTATATCTGCAAGTGAAATCTGAACAGATGAGCTTGCTGGATTTGGTGATATGGATACAAGAGAAGAAAGATATTCTTCTTCTGTAGCGACTGTCACAGCACCTAAGTTAAATTTCACTTCACCAAGACCAGAACAAGTGCCACCATGATTTTCTAAAATGGTAAAGAGGACAAACTTCGCTTCAAAGGAGGCTATGTCTTCTATTCTTTCTCCAGAATAATCGTAGCTAGCATCTGCCATCTCTAAATTGAGTAAGCTATGATTAGTCCAAGCAGCTCCATCAGAGGAAATATCCATACGTACTCTTTTCGCACCAGAAGTACGCTTATCGGGATGGTTGATATTCCAGATCTGTAAGTTCTCTATAGGTTGGATATTATCAAATTCATATAGGATCCAATGACTATCCCCAAAGCCCTGAAGTGGATTAGCGCTCTTTTGGCAGGACATCCAGACGCCATCTAAAGAAGTGTTATGTACATCTTCATCTAGACACTGTCCATTTACGGTCAGTGAAATAAATATAAATGAAAAGAAAGTGAAGAGTCGAAGCATAATCGCGGAGTTGAATCAATGAAACAAGACAGAACGGTATAACGGATTTATATATTCAAATCCTACACGCACGCTATTAAAAGTAGCTCGTTTATTGCAAAATAGCTATTAAACACACTTAAGTTCTGCGGGTAAACCATATGAAAAGGTGCTAGAGCTCGGCTGTTAAACTCTTTTATTCCGCGATGAACCTATGGCATATATTCATCCACACTTCAGAACTCAAAGTATAGATTATGAATAGTCATTACGTATATTTGCTTCTTAATCAATAGTATGGGGGCAAAAAGTGATACTTTAGACATGGGCGACGATAAGATCATATCACTGGATAATATGTATCAGGAGTACTTCCTGGATTATGCATCTTATGTGATACTTGAAAGAGCAGTACCTGCAATAGAAGATGGCTTAAAGCCAGTACAGCGACGTATATTATATAGCCTTAGAGAAAAAGATGACGGCAGATATCATAAAGCTGCTAATATCATCGGACATACGATGCAGTATCACCCGCATGGTGATGCATCGATAGGTGATGCGATGGTCAATATTGGCCAGAAGGACTTATTGATAGATCCGCAAGGGAATTGGGGAGACGTACGGACAGGTGATTCTGCGGCAGCGCCAAGATATATAGAGGCGAGATTAACAAAGTTTGCGCTCGAAGTAGCTTTCAATGGTCAAACCACTGACTGGCAACTATCTTATGATGGTCGTAATAAAGAACCAGTAGCACTTCCGATGAAGTTTCCGCTGCTTCTGTCACAGGGAGCAGAGGGTATAGCTGTCGGATTGTCAACTAAGATCATGCCGCACAACTTTATAGAGTTGATCAAGGCTTCGATTAAAATTCTCCAAGGAAAAGGAATGAAGCTTTATCCTGACTTTATAGGTGGAGGAATAGTGGATATAAGTGATTATCAGGACGGAAAAAGAGGTGGAAGAATAAAAGTGAGGGCTCGGATGTCATCACCGGATAAATCAACTCTGCTCATCACTGAACTACCTTATGGAGTCACGACATCTTCGCTCATAGACAGCGTAGTAAAGGCCAATGACAAAGGTCAGATTAAGATTAAAAAGATAGTAGACAACACCGCAAAAGATGTTGAGATCAAAATAGATCTGCCGTCAGGAGTTTCTCCCCAAGTTTCGATGGATGCTTTGTATGCATTCACAAATTGTGAAGTATCAGTATCGCCTAATGCCTGTGTGATCATCGATAATAAGCCTCACTTTTTAACTATAACTGAGATTTTAAAAGTCTCAACAGAAAGAACTAAAGATCTTCTTCGTCAAGAATTAGAAATTAGAAAAGGGGAACTCGAAGAGAAGTGGCACATGTCCAGTCTTGAGAAAATCTTCATTGAGAATCGGATCTATCGAGACATAGAAGAAGCAGAGTCATTTGAGCAAGCGCTCGAGTTGATTAGAAAGGGACTTGAGAAATATGTAGTAACCCCGAGTCAAATAGGAAAGAAGAAGCTAAAGGCTTCAGATAGTCGGGTGCGTCTGATGAGGGATATCACAGAAGAAGATATCGCCAGGCTCACAGAGATAAAGATCAGGAGAATCTCAAAGTATAATAAGTTCAAGCACGATGAGGCTATGGCCAAATTGCTTGAAGAGTTAGATCAGGTAAATTACAATCTTGAGCATCTTACAGATTATGCGATTGCATACTTTGAAAGACTTCTTGAAAAATATGGAAAAGGAAGGGAAAGAAGAACTGAGATAGCTTCCTTTGAAACTATAAAAGCTGTTCAAGTTGTAGCTAATAATGCGAAGCTATATGCTAACTACAAAGATGGCTTTATAGGAACTGGGCTTAAGAAGGATGAGTTTGTTGCAGAATGCTCAGATATTGATAACATCATTGCATTTGTAAAAGACGCAACCTTTAAAGTTGTAAAAAACGGAGATAAGGTATTTGTTGGAAAAAACATCTTGCATACTGCAGTTTGGAAAAAAGGTGATGAGCGTACTACATACAATATGATTTATGTAGATGGAAAGACGGGCCGAGCTATGGCTAAACGATTCAATGTCACCAGTATCACAAGAGATAAAGCTTACAATCTTGCCAAAGCGGATAAAGGAAATAGGGTAGTCTATTTTGCAGCACAACCAAACGGTGAATCAGAAACTGTTCAGGTGACATTGTCACCATCATGTTCTGCACATAAAAAGGTGTTTGAGTTTTACTTTGAAGAAATCGCTATCAAAGGGCGATCATCTGCTGGAAATATCGTCACAAAGTATCCAGTTAAAAAAGTAACGCACTTAGAGCTTGGAATGTCTTCACTTGGTGCTGTTAAGATATGGATGGATGATACCAGTGGAAGATTGAATGATGAAGGGCGTGGTATCTATCTCGGTGCCTTCGATACAGGAAATCAGATTATCACTCTTTATAAGAATGGCACGTATGAAGTGCGTGATCCAGAAGTAGGTGGAAAAATTGATATGGACAAATGGTTGGAGACACGAAAGTATGTGGCCTTCGATACTATATCTGCGATGCATCATGATGGTGATAAGGGATGGACATTAGTGAAGAGATTTGAAGTGGAAACAACCACTACTAATGAAAGATATAAGTTCATTTCTGAAGCGAGTGGCTCTAAGTTGTACTACGCCACTACGAAAGAGAACCCTGTCGTGAAGTACTCATATAAATCTGGAGGCAAAAAGAAAGAAGAAGAGTTAGCTCTTGCATCATTCATAGATGTCAAAGGCTGGAAAGCTATGGGCAATAAACTTGGAGAATTTAAAGTCCTGAGTGTAAAGCATGTCTCAGATGATTCTGAAGTAGAGGTGCCAGAAGAAGCTGATGCAACAAGCAAAGGGAAGTCATCAACTAAAAAAGGTAAGTCGAGTAAAGATGATGACAAGTATACTCCAGGCGATACCATAGAATTAGATTTTTAGCATGTTTTCCGGATTTTAGAACTTTGATGTGTGTAATCATTGTGATGAGTGCATCTCAATGATATAAATGATAATTTATGAAATTAGCCATAAGTCTATTAATGATTGGGAGCTTCTACACATCAGGTATTGCCCAAGAAAAGGCCCAAGAAAAGCAACAAGTGATGAGAACAATTGAAGTAACTGGAGAGTCTAAAAGATCGGTTGATCCAGATGAGATCACATATACTATTTCAATTGAAGAATACTGGAAGGAAGAATTTGAAGGGAAGAAGTATGAAGATTATCGTACCAAGATAGATATAGAAGGTATCGAAAGATCACTCATATCTGAATTAAAGGCACTTGGTATAGAGATGAATCAAATCACTCTAAAGCAAGCCGGGAACAACTGGAGACAGAGGGGAAAGGATTTTCTGGTTTCTAAAACTATTGATGTAAAACTGACATCGTTCGCTACAGCAAATGAGATCTCGAATGCTATACAAACTCGTGGTGTCAGAAATATGTCAGTGACAGATCTGAAGAATAAGGATCTTGAATCTATCAAGTTACAAGTGAAAGCAGAGGCCCTTAAAGCTGCGAAAGCAAAGGCCGTCTTACTTGCGGCTGCGCTTGATAAGAAAGTGAAAGATGTAATCACAATAGTTGAGATCGACCAATATGCTAATGCTATACCTCGTCCACAACCTATGGCGTATGCCAGATCGGCTTCGATGGAGTCAGATGCTGGAGGGGCTGCTTATGAAAATTTCAAGAAGTTAGAAACTAAGGCTGCTGTAAGAGTAGTTTTTGAGATAGAGTAAGTTGATTAGATAAAAAGATATTAAATGAAGCTGGAAAGGCTGGTCTATACCAAGAGGGTAGTCCAGCCTTTTTGCTTTTAAGGCCGAAGATAATTTAAGTGCCAAAGTGATGTAAGGTGAATTGTTCATCTTAGATTTGGGATTGAATAAATCGTCGATGGAGCAACTTAGTATATTTGATATTTATAAAGTGGGCGTTGGCCCTTCCAGCTCACATACATTGGGCCCTTGGAGAGCAGCATTGGCTTTCAGGATTTCTTTGAAAAATCTAAGTATAAGTAAAATAGAAACACATCTATATGGATCACTTTCAAAGACAGGAAAAGGACACGGTACGGATATAGCCGTTCAGTTGGGCCTCTCAGGTCTTGATCCAGTGATCATTGACACTGATGATATTAAGACTATTATAAATAAAATTGCACAAAATGGCATCCATATGTTGTCTCATGACATCGTTATGCTTAATTCAAAAGATGATATAGTTTTCCATAAAATCACAAGACAAGAGCATCCTAATACAATGACGTTCAAGGCTTATCAAGATGGAGCTTTGGTTCTTGAAGAAACATACTTTTCTTTAGGAGGTGGATTTGTTGAAAAAGAAGGTGATAATGAAGTAGCGGTGGAAGGTATGGTATTGCCTTTTCCTATTGATACATGTAGCGATGTGTTTTCATATTTGAATGAAGACCTTAGGGCTGTCTCAGATATTGTTTTTGAAAATGAATTAGCTTTTAGAGAGCGAGGTGTAGTGGAGAAAAAGGTTGAGGCTATTATAGATACCATGATTGATTCAGTGTATCGGGGAGTTCAAAAGCATGGTATTCTTCCAGGTGGACTTAATGTAAAGAGAAGAGCGAAAGCGCTCAATGATAAATTGCTACAAGGAGCAACATTTGATACACTTGAGGATTGGTTAACGAAGGTGAAATCAAGTGGCGTAGATTTTAATTCTATCAACCAATGGGTAAGCTGCTTTGCACTAGCTGTAAACGAAGAGAATGCTTCATTCGGAAGAATAGTAACCGCGCCGACTAATGGTGCTGCGGGAGTGATCCCTGCTGTACTCTTATACTACATGTGTTTTTGCAATCCTGATGCGGATCGTCAGACACTCATGAGGTATATGTTGACATCCGGAGAAGTAGGAAGCTTGTTTAAAAAAGGAGCGACTATATCTGCGGCAGTGGGCGGATGTCAAGCGGAGATAGGTGTGTCTTCAGCTATGGCTGCGGCTGGACTTACAGAAGTTTTAGGAGGTACACCAGAGCAAGTATTTATGGCAGCAGAGATTGCTATGGAACATCACCTGGGCATGACTTGTGATCCAATAGGAGGGCTTGTACAAGTGCCTTGCATAGAGCGTAATGCTATGGGTGCTATGAAAGCCATAACTGCTTGCAATCTTGCTTTGGTTGGAAATCCCCAAGATGCGATTGTCAACTTTGACATAGTAGTCAAGACCATGTGGGATACTGCTCAAGAAATGAATGACAAGTTTAAAGAAACGTCAGAAGGAGGACTGGCGTATAGTCTACCAGTAGTAATTCCTGAATGCTGATCTAAGTTTGAAGCTGTAGAGGTTATTCTAATTTATTACTTTTCTGACTCATTGATAATGTTGAATAGATCTATTAAGTCGCCCTTGACTTTGAGATTTTTCGGAGTTCCACATTCATTATGAAGTTTTTTGATTGACTTTTTAACCTTATTTGGAATTTCAATTAGCCTGTCATCGCAGAAGGCATAGAAGCTCTTGAATTTTTTATAAGTATCAGTCTTGCTTCCGACGTTTAGCA
>CALHUZ010000253.1 GCA_938039305.1 uncultured Saprospiraceae bacterium | reverse complement strand
AGTAAAGATCAAACTTGGTGTTGTGAATCCATCTTCAGTTCTAAAGAATGCCTTCACCTCACTACAGTTATCATAACCTCCGATATCATAATCACTCGCCCATATTGTCGCAGTGCCCTCAGCGAGATTCATCGTTGCCGTACTTAATCCTGAGATACATATCGGCGTAGGAGCAAGTATATCATTAAACAATACCGTTGTCACAAATGATGTATCATTATCACAACCATCTGTGATAGACCAAGTGATTGTTTGCTCCGTATTTCCAGCTCCTGTAACCATGACAGATACACTGTCGCCAAATGCTGTAGTATTAGAAATAACGTCACCTTCTTCATCAGCTACGACGATTGACCATACAGCGTTGCTCACATCTAAGACTACATCACCACAGAGATCTATAGCAATAGCAGATACTTCTGTCGTTCCTACACAATCATCAAAGTCATCAGTCTTAGTAGTCGCACCATCAGTAATCTCAACGATCACTTCTTCAGGTACATCTATAACCGGAGAAGTGTTATCTACGATTTTGATGATCTGATCGAAATTATAAAACCCATCACGATCTACACTTGTATATCTAAAGAATATGTCTTGTCCATTTTGATTACTTGGCTTATCACAAGAGATACAATCATCACCTGTGACAAGATCACCAAGTATATTACTTTCTGTAAATCCTTCATCGCTTACCGCTTCGAATACATCGTCATCTTCATCTGTACTTGTATTAGGTTGATATGTGCACCAATCAATAATTGTCCAAGTTCTGATGATTTTCTTACATGCTTCACCGGCTTCAACCTCAGTATCTTCTGAACTCATGAATAACATACTACATGCCGCGTCACACCAGACTGGCTGATCTAAAAGACTCTCTCCACAGACAAACGAGTCTCCCATTCTGATCTGTGCAAATGTCTCTACGATCGTGTCTGCATTGCAAGTCCTGATCAAACCATCTACAGTCTGATCATCATAATGCTTAGGCCACTTAATACTTAATGGATCGAAAGCTGAACTTCCTGCTATTTCAATAGTCTGAACACATGATGTATCACCATCTAAAAACCAAATTCGATCTATACTTCCTGTTCCACAATCAGAGATATCTTCAACATCAGAATATGTAAGTACTGCTTCATTACAAAGCCCATTAGAAATAGTTGGATATCCAAGTACACTTGGATCAATGTTATCTCCACATGCTACAAACTTACTCTCACAAGAGACAATTGGAAAACTATCATCTTTTACAGATACTGTTGTCCAACTGATACCAGGAGCTGAATGAGGTGAACCGTCATTTGCCAATAAGGCAACTCTTACTTCTCCTACATCATCACAGCATAACTTAACCGCATCTTTACAGATGACATAAGGTGTACCTTTATAAGTACCATCTATATCACACTGAGCAGCTACGTAAAGTAAGTTACCATCAGCATCTGTAGCTTGTACACCTGTACTATCAAATATCGGGTTTCTAAGCTCTTCATCTAAGAGCACACAAAGTATAACTGGACCACAATTAGAATCATGGCTACCTGCATCAACGGACTCAGCCGTAATCTTCGCTAAACCTCGATCGCCAACTGGGTCATATATAATATTTGTATTGATCTGATCTTTTGCTACTGCAACAGGCGATACTGCATCTATTACATTAACTATAACAACAGCTGAACTATCATTGCCACATGCATCGATCGCTACAAGCGTTACTGTTATAGGACTATCTGATACTTCAATATTTTTAAGGATATCATTTTCGTCTACAAATCCAGCAGTAGATACCCAGTTAACATTTCTAATTGGACTACAATTATCACTAACCGTTGCACTTAATTGCAATTCTGCTTCACAATTCCATGGTGTTATATATGCTTCTAATGTATCAGCGACTGTGATATTAGGTTTTGTATAATCTTGGATAATGATCCATTGATCATATGTTTGTATCTGGCCCTTACACCAGTTCAGCATACGCCATGTTCTTAGAATTTTACTTTCTGGGCCTACACATCCTGGAAACTTTGTATCAGAGTAACTGGCAGTTATGTTACATGTAGTGCCTTCCTTGATAGGCACTTGATACGGCTTAAATATGGTAGTCGTATCAGTGATTGTAATCGTATCTTTTTCGACTACTTTGACATTAACAAGTATGCTATCAATTATGATCGCAGTATCTCTTCGTGTCTCAATAATTGTATCTCTTGTCTCATACATCTCCATTGGAGTCGTCGTACCATTGTCGATATATGGATAAGCATATGCCACTCCATTTCCTGTGGAACCTGGAAGACTATTAAAATATGATTCTAAAAAGCTTGGAGTTGGTTCACCACCACCGAGATCATCACAATCTACATATATCGCATCACTGGCATCTGGACCTCCTATCGGTCCATCGATCATATTGATCTCCATGTTTAACTCAAGTATAGAATCTACATGAATAGTATCACGTGTCTTCCATCCATCTATCTCAAACTCTGCAAAAATCACTCTTCTGATTAAGCCTGTATCGCATCTTTCTCCACTCCTTATATAAGATTCTGTGAAGTTAGAAAGAGGGATATAACAACCCGCTTGCGTATTAGCAATGAATTGTTCTAATGAGATAAGCCCCGGTGGGTCTTCACCACAGAAGATTTCTCTGTAGGTCGATGTTCTTTGAGGAGTATTCTTATTTTCTACATTGATATTCCCCCAACATGCAGCTCTATCTCCGAAGCACTTATCAATTACATTGTATGTGATCACCTTTCCTACATGACTTTCATTCAAAGAGTCACCAAGGCTTACATTTCCATCAAATACTTCTATCTCATATCTACTTGGATCAACGACTGCATTTAAAAATACAGAGCTCAAAGTGACCTTCGCTTTACAATCTGTTCCTAACGTGACATT
>CALHUZ010000252.1 GCA_938039305.1 uncultured Saprospiraceae bacterium | reverse complement strand
TTATTTGTAGATGTAGAAGTTCAGTATACACAGAACGGAGAGTTGGTATTAGCCGGTCAGAACTACAGATTCTTTTATAGCAGTGATGTACTTGAGTTAGACGCAAAGTCAACAAAGTCACTTTTATCAGAAGAGTCATATGGTAAGATTTCAATAGACAATCACAAAAGCGGAATCAAAGCAGACAAAGTAAATCAGTTATCATTTGATGACAATCTTGGATTTGCTAACTTTTCTATAGACTTAAGAGATGCAGAGAATGGCGGAAAGACGATCACATCTGCAGATGGTTGGGTAACAATTGCAAGATTAAAGTTTGATGTAAAGGAAGCAGGAGCGGCATATGACTTAGTATGGGGAAGAGAAGATGTAACTGACTTATACGCTACAGCATTTGTTGAGGTAGCACAGTGGAGATCAGCTAAGAACCTTGATAAGGTAGCGATCACATACTTCGGTGATTTGTCATCAGAAGATGCGCAATCAGTAGAGGCAACAATAGCTGATGTAACAGTTGGTCCTAATCCAACTGCAGACTATGTAAATATCACTCTTGATAGAGAGCTTAGCCAAGCAGCAACAATAACACTTAGAGATATGAGTGGTAAGCAAGTAAGAAGCTTAGTTATGACAGAAGGAGCGGTATCAACAACAATTGATCTTTCAGACTTAGGATCTGCATCATATGTACTTGAGATGATTGACGGAGATCAGAATAGCGTATACAACACACGAGTTATCGTGGCGAGATAAGAAATATAAACTAATCCCTTGGTTTGAAGGTGTCAGGTTTTCCTGGCACCTTTTTTAGCCTGGAGCTTAGTCATAATAAGAGGAAAGGGGCAACTAAGATTGATGCTCTTTCTGACGTTGGAGCTGCTTCCGAATACTTTGGAAGATGGAAGAAGTTCAGAATGACGATTTAAACACGAGTGATCGTGGAGAGATAAAAACAAACGATCCAAGAGTTTCTAAAGAAGCTGTCAGTTGACATGCCTTTATATTAGACTCAAAGATCTTTATCAGACTCTAAAAGTCTGGTATACACTGTATGGACATAAAGCTTCTTATTTTATTATAAAATAAAATTGAAGTATAATTGGATAGATAAGGTGGTCATAAGTGACTCAATCTATATGTATAAGTTATTGAGTAAGTATTACTTGATTAGAAAATCGAGTTGATATTGAAATTAGAATACATATGATAGGTACTTGACAGATAGCTCATTATGTCTAAAATTCTGTGTTGATAAATGTGGTACTTGATATCACTGGCGTCTTAGAGGTGTATTTATTGAAACATACCCAAGACCCAAACCATGACAAACTTTATCAATTCAACTGCAACACTAATCAGCTTCATCGCAGTTCTTTTCGCATCAAACGTATTATCAGCAAACGAGCTTGAACTAAGATTCAACAAAGCTCAGTACGATGAGAACAAGCAGGAGTTATTTGTAGATGTAGAAGTTCAGTATACACAGAACGGACAGTTGGTATTAGCTGGTCAGAACTACAGGTTCTTTTATAGTAGTGAAGTACTTGAGTTGGACGCTGAGTCAACTAAGTCACTTTTATCGGAGGAGTCATATGGTAAGGTTTCAATAGACAATCACAAAAGCGGTATCAAGGCAGATAAGGTAAATCAGTTATCATTTGATGACAATCTTGGATTTGCTAACTTTTCTATAGACTTAAGAGATGTAAAGAATGGTGGAAAGACAATCACATCAGCAGATGGTTGGGTAACAGTTGCAAGATTAAAGTTTGATGTAAAGGAAGCAGGAGCTGCATATGACTTGGTATGGGGGAGAGAAGATGCAACAGATCTATATGCTACAGCATTTGTAGAAGTAGCAGAGTGGACATCAGCAAATAGCCTCAAAGCAGTAGCAGTCACATACTACGGTGACTTATCATCAGAAGATGCGCAGTCAGTAGAAGCAACTATAGAAGATGTAACAGTTGGTCCTAATCCAACAGCAGACTTTGTTAACGTAACACTTGACAGAGAGCTTGGTCGGAATGCAACGATCACACTTAGAGACATGACAGGCAAGAAAGTAAGAAGCTCAGTGATGACAGAAGGAGCGATCTCAACAACAATAGATCTTTCAGACTTAGGAGCTGCATCATATGTACTTGAGATGATTGATGGAGATCAGAATAGCGTATACAATACACGAGTGATCGTGGCGAGATAAAAATATATATCCCTTCGTTCTTTAAAGGTATCAGATGTACATCTGATACCTTTTTTTATATTTAGCATTGACTTCATCATTATTTCTTGATACATATGTCGGGCAAACAGATCGGATACTACTTAGAACGGACCACTAGACAGGTGAAGTTAGCTTTCACAAAAGCTTTTAGTGACAATGATATCGACCTTACTCCTGAGCAATGGGTCATTCTTGATCACCTGTTAACAGACAATGGCGTCTCACAAAATGATCTTGGTGCTAAGAGCTATAAGAATGCGCCAACTGTGTCTCGAATACTAGATGTTCTCGAGCGAAAGAAGTTTGTCGAGCGTCAAAGGTTTGATAACGATAGACGGAGATACAAGATATACTTAACCCAAGAGGGTAGAGCAGTAGCCGAGAAGGCCTTACCAATCGCTATGTCTATGAGAGAGAACGGCTGGGTAGGTCTTTCAGAAGAAGACTATGACCACTTTATCAGAATCATAGAGACTGTGTTTGATAATTTTGATCCGTCTTAGTTTATTCTCTACTTTTGCGCCCTACCATGGAGCAGGAACAAGTTGGAGTATTTGGTTATTTCATAGATCGCACAGCTAAAGCGATCAAGGCGGATCTCAATGATCGTTTCAAGAAACTTAAGATAGATATCACACCAGAGCAATGGCTCTTGCTGAGCAAACTCCATAATCGTGATGGTCAGTCACAAGTGGAACTTGGTGATAGTACCTATAAGAATGCTCCGACGATATCTCGGATCATTGATCTGCTTTGTAAGAAAGGATATGCAGAGCGCCATCCATTTGACGGAGATCGAAGGAAGTTCAAGATATATATAACAGGTGACGGGCGAGAGGTGATCAAACGGACTATGCCTCAAGTCCTTAATGCCAGATCTGATGGGTGGTCTGGACTGTCTTCAGAAGACTACGAAGACTTCTTACGGATCATCAATAAGGTCTTCACTAACCTTAATAAATAGAAACTGGAGAAGCTCGTTATTATCTAAATTTCAAGTACTGTGTTATTCGAAGACTTGCTATTATCTATGACAAAGATAGCTTTAAAGGATATTGATACTTTTCATCAATAGCGGTTTGTGAGCCCTGCTGATCGGAATCACTGACTTTCTGATAACTAATGAGTTATCTTCTATATCAACGATTTTATCCAGATTAACTATGTAAGATCTGTGCACTTTTAGAAACCTAGGGTGAAGTATTCTACTGTCTATGGACTTCATGCTTCCATGTATCAAGTGGCTAGCTGTCGTAGTATGAACCTTGGCATAATCACCAACATTCTCTATGTACAAAATGTCATCATACGGGATGCGTACAAATCTTCCTTCGGTTTTAATGTATATCTCGTGTCTTGCACTTTCTGAAGCTATAGCATACAACTGATCTTGTCTTTGTATGGCCTTGTCAACTGCTTTCGCAAATCTTGGGAAAGTGATGGGCTTCTTGAGGAAGTCCGTAACATCATATTCATATGCAGCGAAGGCATACTCCTCATTCCCTGTAGTGAAAATG
>CALHUZ010000251.1 GCA_938039305.1 uncultured Saprospiraceae bacterium | reverse complement strand
TATCGTACCTGCTATACCTTCAACATTTTCTTTCTTGGTGATGATGTTTATAATTCCTGCGCTGCCTTCGCCATCATATTTGGCTCCTGGAGAAGATATAACCTCGACTTTTTTAATCTGATCTGCAGGAAACATCTTTAATGCATCTGCGACATTAGAAGAGAACATGCCTGAAGGTTTACCATTGATAAGTATCCTCACATTTTGAGAACCTCTTAGAGAAACATTTCCGTCCAGATCTACAGATAATAGAGGTACTTTACGTAGTACGTCTGTTGCGTCTCCACCAGCTACTGAAGAGTCGTCTTCAGCATTAAAAACGATCTTGTCTATTTTGTTTTCAATCAATGCTCGCTTTGCTGTTACTTGCACCTCGTCGAGTAGATAGTCTGTCGGTACTAAGTATACAGAACCTATATTATTATCAGGGCTTTTTTTAGTTGTAACTATCGAATCAACAACTTTAAGACTATAACCGATAAATGAAATCTCTAAATCATAGGCTCCTGGATTTACATCAGTAAAAGAAAAGCTACCATCATCTTCTGACAGTGTTCCGTTTACGATTTTTTTGCGCCCATTTTTTTTCATTGAGATGGTAGCAAAGCCAACAGGTTGATTAGTGATTGAATCAATAACCATCCCAGATATTTTACCTTTAATCTTTGGTGCTCCTCCACCTCGTCCTCCTCCAAATTGAGCTGAAAGGGACGTGAACATTAGCATTGTTAATACAACAAGTAGATATCTATGCATAAGTGAGATTTGTTAATTGTAGATGAGTGTATATAGCTTACGCTAAAGATGAAATAGATTTTAGAAGTTATAGTTCAAAAATCGACCATCTACCATTTTAAGCCTACTAAACGTTGAACCAGTAGGTCAACTTGGCTACGATGGCTCTATTCTTTATATCAAATGCAAAACGATCCGATGGGTCGCTGACATTTCCTGTCAAGTAATTATCAGTAAAGACTAAGAAAAAGTCTGATACTGGAGCGAATCTCCACTGAAGCCTTGCATTGACATTCGTATTTTTTGCTTGAGTATTGTACTGGATAAACGCCGATGCAAAGAGAGCTTTAGAAAAGGTATAATCTATACGTGGGCCTATCAGAAGAGTCTGTTTATTCTCATCTAAATGAGGCATGCTGAAATGATTCCATGAGTAGTTCAATTGGATAGAGCCTTTAGGTTGATATCTAAGTGTCAGACTTCCCTGAAGACCTGATCTCCAGCCATTGAAATATTCTCCAATATAAGGTCGGAAACTTGCACTTACAGATTTTCTACTATCAGTCGAAATAGACCCTTCAAGATTGACATAGTTATATTCTGTTTCTGCTTCTAATGGTGTGCTAGAAGTCCCAGTTGGATCAAAATCATCAAAGAGATATACATAGTTATGACTCAAGCCTAAGAAAAATCTTGCACCATTATTGAATTGTCCATTGACACCGACACCTATGTCGTGGTCAGTCTTTCCAAAACCCGGCTTAAAGATAAAGTCCGCATCTCCGCGATAGGAGATACGATTAAATGGCCCACTTGAAGGAAATGATCTTAAAGAGATCGAAGGTTCAGCCCTGTAATAATTTGTTCTGCGCACAAATCCCACTTCAGCATTATAATCTTGTGCAACATATTCATGTGACCAAGTCATTTCAAAGGATCTAGTATTGTAAGCAGCTTCAGTTCCATGTGCTATTTTGGCAGATTCACCTGGTGTTATTGAAGTATGCAAGAAAGTTTTACCTGACCAAGTATTGTCAGTAGAAGCATAATTGAAATCCAGACCTGCTACTCGATTGTAAGGGGTTAATTCGTTGATTTCTACAGCCTCACCAGAGGACTGCTTATTAATTACAATGAAGCCGATATTAGACCTATCCCATAATTTTTTTTGTAATACTGCTACACTATAGTTAGCTGATGGAACTCCAAGTTCTTGATTTTGCTCAGTCTGCATAGTCAATAAACCTATACGAGTGTCTTTGTTTAACTTGCCGCTAAGGCGAGCCCCTCCAAGGATTCTATTTTGTACAGTACTTCCTGTATTGACATCTTTACCAACACCAATACGCCGAGAGAAAAATGGATTGATATCGCTAAATCCGAAGTCTCCAAATAGATCAGCGTTTTCTACAAAAAACTGTCTTCGCTCCGGAAAGAAAATCTCAAAGCGACTAAGGTTTGTGACTTGTCTGTCTACTTCCACTTGCGAAAAATCAGGATTAAATGTCAAGTCTAAATTTAGCCCTGATGTCACACCAACTTTGATATCACCGCCTATATCTGCAAATGAGCTGGAGGCTGTACCGGCTTCGAAATCTTTGCTGGTACCTGCTGATATAAATGGGATAAGACTAACGCGACTACCTTTTGCTTCAGGTGTTTTATTCCAAATCATCTCACCAGTGTAGGCAAGACTAAATAGTGTCTGTTGACGAGGAGTGCGCTTCCATACACTCATTTCATTATCCTGTGTATCAAATCGATAAGCTAAAAATCCCCATTTTGTATTAGATGGATCAAAGCGCAGCGTACTAAAAGGAATCTCTAATTCGGCAGTATAATAGCCATCAAATTTTTGAGCATCTCCTTTCCATTTGTTGTCCCATGATTCTGAAAAATCCCTGAACCCATTCCCTCCATTTGTTATGACACCTTCTCGGATAACACCTTCTGGATTAATTCCAAAAAAGATTCCATTTGTTTGGTCATCGAAAGTATCGAAGACCAAAGTGATATTATCATTACCACCAGCTCGAAAATCTCTTTTTAGAGAATTAACAAGCCAATTGTTTCCTGCTCCATAACACTTAATGCCTATGTATAAGTTGTCCTTATCGGCACCCATATAGATTTCTGTCTGCCCTTTGGCAAGTAGTGAATCAGTGGGGAAATATTGCCAAAAATCTGAGGCCGGAGTTAGTTCAGCCCACATAGCCTCATCTAACGCACCATCTATAACTGGCTTTTCAGTGAAGTCAGCAACAGTTATAGATTTGCTTTCGTCATCGAATTGCGAGTATCCGACAATGGGTAATAAAAGCAGCAAAAGAATGAGATTTCTAAACATCGCGCAAAAGTATCTATTAACTCCTAGTTCACATAGCCACTATCTTTAAGAAGATGTTAATGCCAGCATAAATGATATATTTAGGTTGAACCTGTGATAACACTTTTAGTTTAAATTGATTCATACTCAATCATCAACTCAAAAAGGAGTACAAAATGAATAATCAACATCTACCGCAGATAGAAAGACTGAGTACTCAAATGCTCACCGAAAGTATTTCGGATCAGATTATATTTCACGATATAGAGTATACACTTAGAGTAGTTGATGAGGTAAAAAAGCTAAGCATAAAAGAAGGGGTTTCACAAGTGGAAACAGAAGTACTAATAGCCGCTGCTTGGCTTTTTAATTTGGGATTTACTGATACCGCAGCTTTTCAGAAGGTATCCTCGCCCCAAGATTTTTTCGCCACATGTCATAAATGTTCTTTGATGCTCGCGAAGCAGGTCATGGAAGAGGCAGGGGCACCTGAAGACTTTCAAAGACAGGTCTATGAGATAATTGATGATGTAAAACCAGAGTCTGAAGTGAAATCTAAACTCGGTATGATCATGTCTGATGCCATAGCCAGCGACTGGGGAAAGCCTAAGGCCAAATCACGCATAAAGAAATTATACAACGAGTTTCTTTTGACTGGGGCAGTGACATACGGTAAGAGCACTTGGTATGATACGGTTCTTGCGTATCTCAGAGAACATCATTACTACACTGAATCTGGTCAAAAGAAGTATGATCAGCATAAACTCGATCTGATAGGTAAGATCGAAAAAGAAAAAAAGGAACTTGATAAGAAAGCCAATACGCTCATCAAGAAGGAGTTGAGTATCGGTGATGATGAGCTGAAGAAGCTTAAGAAGTCACTCTCATCTGTAAAGGGGAGAGACGATAGAGGTATACAGACATTATTTCGTACCACCTCTCGAAATCATTATACGATGAATCAGATGATGGATAGAAAAGCTAACATCATGATATCTATCAATGCCATTTTGATGTCGCTTGTTATAAGCAGGACTATAGGAGGTATGGACACATTCTGCATCCATAATTCACCTATCCTAGTTATGCTCGTGGCTGCCGTTCTTTCTATGGCATTTGCGATAGTTGCCATAACCCCTTTTAAGACGCAAGGTTTATTTACTGAGTCAGAGATACGTGAAAAGAAAGGCAACTTACTTTACTACGGTAATTTTCATAGTATGAACCTGAGGGATTTCGAATGGGGTATGTTAGAAATGCTTAGCGATGGGGACTTTTTGTATTCTACGATGATTAGAGATTTGTATTTTTTAGGCCATACACTTCATAAGAAGGCAAAGTTGATCAGAGTGTCACTTACTCTTTTTATAGTCGGGTTGGTGGCTTCAACTATACTTTTCTTATTCGTAGCATCTATGTCTGATTTTCACTTTGGTGTGGCTAATCACATATAAGTATTTGGAGATCGGTCGAGCCAAATACTGTTTTCTTGATTAACAGATGACTTTCAGAGAGTGCTTCATCACCTTGAACTCTAACTCTCCTGCACTGAATGGATAACCTTCTCCATCGATATGCATATAACTATCTTCATAGGTGGTCACTTTGATATTTGACACTTTATTCATGCTGGCAAACTTGCTTTTATGAATGCGACCAGCCCAGAATCTCCAAGCATTTCCTATATAATCCATCTTGTGAGCATCGTGGATCATGACAGTATCCACAAGCCCATCTGAGGTATCTGCATGAGCTGCCACCTTGAAATTATATCCAAACATGGATCCATTAGCCACATTTATAGACAAGAATTTACCCTCTTGAGAAATACCATCTATCTCAACTTTGTATCTCTGGTTTTGATACTTGACAGCTTCTGTTAGCGCACCTTTCAGGTAAGTCTTAAACCCTCTTTTACTGCTTTGCTTAGTCTTATAAGCTACTAAACCATCGATCCCTACTCCAGCCATATTGACATAAAACCTATCGTTGACTGTAGCTGTATCTATAGTTCTAACCTTGAAGGCGTCTAAAATTTTGAGTGCTTTTTTGGCACTTCGTCCTATGCCTAAGTGCATGCTCAACCCATTTCCAGACCCTCCAGGAATAATACCTAATGCGGTATCAGAATGCACTAGTGAGGAAGCTACTTCATTGACAGTGCCATCACCACCGACGGATATAACGGCATCTATGTTCTTTAATTTGGCAGTATTAGCTAACTCTTTGGCGTGACCGCTATACTTTGTAGAAACGAGTTCATAGTCATATTTGGCCTTGTCCATAGACTTGACTATGAGGTCAGGTATTTTAGCCTTCGAGCCATGACCAGCAAAGGGATTAACAATAAAAAGTAATTTCTTTTTTTGGGTCATCGAAATACAAAATATCGTTGTAGCGGAAAGTTATAGGTTATACCTATTGTAGCCGCTGTGATGATACGAGCGAGCATATAGTGCCCAACTACAAAGACTTCAGTCAATAAATATTCGCCAAAGGTATTTAATAAAATACTCCCAGCCACGACTAAGACAAACTTGGTGCTTTGACTACTCATCTTCCCTTCTTTATTAAGAAAGGTCCAATTTCTACCTAAAAAGAAAGCTACAGTTGCACCTGCAAGAGCGCCGATGAAAGTGCCAATCACCGGGCTCATCCCTATGATCTCTTTACAAAAAGCTAATGTCGAAAAATCTGTTGCCGTAGCAGTAGCAGCACTTAGGTTATATCGTAAAAGTGACTTAAAGAATGGAATACTTGGCTTGCGGCTAGTAGATGTCATACCGTATCAAAATTAATAGAAGCCCTCTTAATGCTATGTTCGCATAGACACCCGCTAGCAAATCATCGACAATCACACTACTATCCGACTTTAGATTATCAAATTTTCTAATCCCAAGTGGTTTCCAAATATCGAACACTCTGAATAGTATAAAACCTAATATGATAGATTTCAAGGACAATGGTATGAACATCATAGTTGCGAAAAGTCCAACGACTTCATCTATAACTATCCTCTGATCATCGTGTATCCAAGATTCGGGAAGTTGAGTCACACTCCAATATCCCAATAAGGTAGTACCAACAGTAACCGCAGTCAGAATCCAATCATTGAATAAAATGCCACCTTGCCACATCAAGAAGACAAGAACACTACCAACAAGCGTACCCCATGTACCTGGCGCAAATCGAGCAAATCCAGAACCTAATCCAGACGCTATAAAAATGTGAAATTTTGTCAAAGTTTAAATTGAAGTACGAAAGTATAAAACTCACACGGAGAATTGCACTGCATACCAATTGTCTATCTTTTTAAATAGAGATGTTCGCGCCACGTAAGACATAATGCCATAAGCTGTGAAAGCGCAGAGGATACCAAGTAGCACATCAATAACATAATGATGCTGAGAGTAGACTGCTCCTACCCAAGTCCCTAAAGCCATGATCACAAAAAAGATCATGAAACCTTTGTGGTTATACTTTCGAGCATATAAAAAACAAAGGGTAGGGTATGCACAATGCAAGGATGGAATCGCACCGAATACATTAGTCCCCTTAGAGTATATACCATGAAATATTTCCATTCCGATCAGCCTATCGAACTCTGAAAGCAGCGCCTCACTACCCATTACAGTGCTATCAAACACATCTCCATGCTCCAGAAAATACCATGGTGGTGCTGCCGGGTAAAGATAGTAGACAGTGATACCTATGATATTAGTAAGGAGATATCCAAATGAAAAAGTAGCTATGGCAGGTTTGTTCTTCCACAGCAAGTAAATAGCAAATATCATCGGTGCAGGAATCCACAGAAGATAAGATGCTCCGCAAAATAGACTCAAAAAGTCATTTGTTCTAGTACTGAACCACTCGCATAGAGAGATGATATTATTTCCGTGAGTGATACCAAATAAGCTGATTTCAAGATCATATAAATCCTTGATGTGCACTGTATTAACCTTATAGTTTGGTAGAAAGGTCATGGCATCATATAGTATAGTCCAACCTGTGACTCCTGTCCAGGCGAGAACCATATAATATCCGTACTTATGAAGTAAGCAGAGAGTGGCAACCAATAACAAGAAGTACAGATGATCTGTTCTCCAACCTACAAGCCCATAAAAAAGTATGATGTACGCGATAGCAAATATGCCGACAAACTTCAATCTCCTCTTCAGATCTTCCATAGATGTTAGAAGGCTACGTTGCTACTACGAGGCTAACTTTTTTAGTTCTCGCTCCGAGTGAAGAAGGCGACGCAGTGCTGTTATATTGGTTGATATTGCTAAAAATAATATTCCTAAAGTAAAGTAGTCTAACCCTTGAAATCCAATATTGTTGACTATAGTTGATGAACTTGTGATGTAAACTATGCCCCAAATGATAGACCATATTCCTATGAAAACAATGCGTTCGGGGCGTTGCATAAAGCCTATAGAACAATCTACTCCAAGTGCTTCCGCTCTTGATCTATTATAACTCACCATGATGGAGCCTATCAAAGCCAGGAAGCTCAAACTTATCCCAAGGACGTTATCAAAATGATGATAATACAGCACGATGCCCATGAACATAATGAATTCGCTGTACCGATCAATAACAGAATCGAAGAATGCTCCAAAGTCGGATTTCATATCATAAAGTCGAGCTAATCTACCATCGATGGTATCCATGAGTCCGGCAAACCCTAAGAAGATCCCAAATCCGAGAAGGTTGTCTCCATATGAAAAAGAGTCCTCTCTGAAATAATTCATCAGGTGCAGAGCCGCGATGACATTTAGGATGAGGCCGATTATAGTGATATGATTAGGCTTGATTCCTACTTTTTTGACCACATGAACTAAAGGGTCAAACATAAAGTAAAGAATCTTTCGCCCAGCTTCTTTATAGTCCATTGGAGTGCAAGATATAGGTTTATAGCGTGGAGTTGACTTTAAAGAGTCCAAAAAAAGAAAAGGGCATAAACTATTGCGAAATGCGTCAATTTCAATTCTTATTAATATTCTTACCTCTTACATCTTGCATGGAATAAAGGAAAACATATCTTTGCGGTCGCTTTGGAGAAAAGATGTAGAGAAGGAAGCTTTTCTGAGTCTCTAAAAGCAACCTTGAAAAACTGTCCCACAGATTGTTTTTAAGGTTTAAAAAAGGTATTTTGGTGAGGTGGGTGAGTGGCTTAAACCGCATGTTTGCTAAACATGTGAACGGGAGACTGTTCCGGGGGTTCGAATCCCCCTCTCACCGCCAGACCGTATTCGGGGCGTAGCGCAGTCCGGTTAGCGCACCTGTTTTGGGAACAGGGGGTCGCAGGTTCGAATCCTGCCGCCCCGACGAATAGAAAGACTCATCATGCAAATGATGGGTCTTTTTTGGTTTTAATATGAAATGAGCTTGCTCAAATTTCATATTAAAACCAAAAAAGAGCAAGTGCGTAGCACGTGGGTCTTATAATTCAGTCTCCCCCCAATATCAGGATCGCCGCAGGCAATCCTGCCGCCCCGATGAATAGAAAGACTCATCGTGTAAATGATAGGTCTTTTTTGGTTTTGGTGAGCAATGAGATCACTCAACTGCTTGTAAAAGCCAAAAAATGCCACTTTCATAGAGTACTCGATTTTTATGCATCACTTTATATTGGCATCATTCAGTATGGGATTGTCTCATTCCTGGCTCTCAATAAAAAGTATATCAGTAGTGGTGATTGCTACTTCAAAAGCTTTCTGGGTCTCACAGGTAGGTCACTACCCTAAAAGAGGTAGTACATATAATGATTTATTTTACATTATAAGTTTGGATATGTATAATATAAACATTTTCTTTACATCACGTTTTCATCATTAGATCCAGTTGGTCAATTTTTTACACCTGAGAAGGTAATACTATTGGCCAAAAAGACCGGAGCGGTATCATCACGATACCGCTCTTTTTTTTATACTACAAGCGGCGACAATTATATTACTTACTTTTACTATATGATCAGAAGACCGTATATACTTTCAGAGTGCACGTGGGCAGAGATTAAAGAGAAAGAGATCGAACTGGCGATTCTTCCTTGGGGTGCATGTGAAGCACATAATTACCATATGCCATATGGGACCGATATTTATGAAGCAGACTATATCGCAGCAGAAGCAGGTCGCAAGGCATATAGTAAAGATCAGCGGTTTATCGTTTTGCCTACGATTCCTTTTGGCGTGAACACAGGGCAGATGGATATAAAACTTGATATGAATATCTATCCCACTACACAGATGGCCATCTTAAGTGATACCATCGAGGTTCTCGCGAATCATGGTATTCATAAATTATTGGTTTTAAATAGCCATGGCGGAAATAATTTCAAGCCTATTCTTAGAGAGCTCGGTGCACATCATCCTGAGATGCATCTTTCATTCTGTGAGTGGTTTAAGTCTGTCGACAAATATGAATATTTCGAAGAGAAAGGAGATCATGCTGATGAAATGGAGACCTCAGTGATGATGTATCTCTATCCAGAATGGATAGATCTTAGTACTGCTGGCCCAGGAAGTGCAAAGTCTTCTGTAGTGTCAGGAATTAAAGAAGGATGGGCGTGGGCAGAAAGGCGTTGGTCTGAAGTCTCAGAAGATACAGGCATAGGAGATCCTTCAAAATCTACAGCCGATAAAGGCAAGCGTTTTTTGAATGATACGACGGATAAAGTAGCTGAACTGTTTTTAGAATTATGCGGATTGGATCAGCGAAAAATGTATGAATAAACAGACATTATAAATGGCTAAAAAAAATAAAAAGAAGTCTAAGAAAATACAAGTTCAAAACACTCCTTCTGAATGGAGTGAACGAAAACCTGTCTTAATGTTTGCGGGTTCGTTCTTGTTGATATGCTTATTGTTTTACTTGATCACTAATATGGATTGGTTCAGTACATTCCGTGCTCCCATTCTTGCTGGGTACTCAAGTATTTCGGCATTCATTCTCAATATCTTTGGCTTCGGAGTTACTGCAAATGGAGAACTGCTTTCTTCCGATTCTTTTTCAGTTAGCATTGAAGAAGGTTGTGATGCGATTGCTCCTGCCATTTTGTTTGCGATATCGGTAGCAATATTTCCAATCGCTTGGGAAAAAAGATGGAAAGGCTTACTTCTTGGACTTCTGGCTATTGTCATTCTAAATATCATCAGGATTGTTTCTCTTTATCTTACAGGTATATATGTCCCATCACTATTTGAATTCATGCATGTAGATTTTTGGCAAGCTGTTTTTATAGTTTTTACGGTTGGAATTTGGATCTACTGGATGAGATGGGCTTCTGATATTGATGGCCAGAAAACCGTGACGTTATGAAGAACATGCCCAACATTTTCAAGTTCCTATTAATTTTCTTTTTTGCATATATCGTTTTATCCGCTCTGTCTTATGTCAAGCCTCTGAGATCAGCAGCTGTTCCTGTTTATAATACTTTTCAACAATTAGCATTCAATATTTTCCATCCTACTATAAGAACTGGTTTCAAGACTTATGAAGGAGATACAGATCAATTTGACTATTCTATTTATATCTACTCTGATGAAGAATGGCAAGCGAGTAGAAATAGAAAAATGATTCAGCCATATGTGATCTCTAATCAGAATGCAAGGATAACTGCATTCGGACCGTTCATTATGTTGCTTTCGCTGATTTTAGCTTCTCCAATATCATGGAAGCGTAAACTCTTGTCTTTTGCACTAGGAGGATTTTTCGTACTCATCCTACTTGCTATGAAGTACACGGCTTTATTTGATGCCAATATGACTGACCTTAAACCCGTGGGTGGATCAATATGGGTATCACTTTCTAATTTGTTTAATGAGGCATTTAGAACGCATGAGTTTTTAGCGTTGATCATTATACCAATATGGGCTTTGTCAAGCTTTAGAACGCGAGATTGGAAGTGGTTTATCCAATAAATTAGTTGAACTCAGACCAATCCCAAATTACAAGTTCCCAACTCTTGCCATCTTCTGATTTATAACTTAGCAGATGTTTGAATCCATTAGCTTCATGTGCATGAAGAGATCTTACATTAGAAGTTGCTATTTCAGTGATGCAATACTGATATGAAGGGCTGAGACACTCTTTGTAATGCTGATACATCTTTCTGAGTAAACTTTTCTTCCGATGATCTTTGTGAATGCATACTTGTCCAACGACTATATAACTATCAGGAGATATTAAGTTGTTCTTGTACTTAGTAGATTCTATTTTGTCGAACATGGATTTCAAAACTTCGAGTTCATTTCTCCATATTGGTGACATAACGAGACAGTAGCCGACTACTTGATCTTTAAAAAGAGAAATGATGTGTTGATCGGGTTGATTCATTTTGACAAGGAGATCTATGTCATGTTCACAGGTGACAAAGCCTTCCCTTTTAATTTCTTCAGTTGTTAGCGCCGACTTTAGATTCGCTCTTTGCAATGCTAAGATCTGGTGTATATAATCTTTATGCGTCGCCCGTGTTATTTTATACTCTGCCATGAGCAGTGATTTTTCATTATACCTTAAGTGTTAAAAGCATAGGAGCGTGATCTGAAAGGCCATCTTCTCTCCATTGTTGTAAGTACTTACATTCTGATACGAATGGTAAAAGTGATTCACTTATATATGTATGATCATATCGATAACCGTTCCCTTGATGACTAAACCAAGAGTATTCTTTTTTATCCCCATGCATATGTCTGAATGCATCAGCATATCCCTTTTTTTCTAATGCTGCCAGTTGTTCAGAATACCAGAAAGAATTGCCTGCTTGATCTATGAAATTTTTTCCCGTGTTATAATCTCCAACGATGATAGCAGGCTGATCAGCTTGAAGTTCGCCCTCAGTTAGAAATTCGAATAGTTTGTGTTTCTTCTTGTGAGGGAAATAAACAGAGTAAATATCAAAAGCCGGCATGCGACCACATACGATATTGTGATCGTATGTCTCATCACATTTCGGAAACAGTGAAGATGAACAAGGATATAAACTAAAGAGGCATGCAGAGTTTACATCTTGATCTGCATGTGAGACTACTTGATAGCGATATCCCAATCTTAAAAGGGAGGTTCTTAATTGAAGTCCAGATTTGTTATTGCGAAATTCACTAAGCGCTAAAACTTCTGGCTTAATAGACTCTATAGCTTTTACAATTTTAGTAAGTCTTGAGCCTCCACCTTGTCTGATATTCCAAGAAAGAATGTCAAACATTAAGCTTGCTTTTTGAGGTTTTTAGCCTGTTCAATACTTGCCTTTAGGGCGTCCATGATATCAACAACTGGGCGATCTGTTTTTTCCTCGCCGATAGAAACTATTTCTTTGCCATCTATCTTTTCATTTACAATGTCCATGAGTGCATCCTTGTAACGATCTTGAAAGTCTACTTTTTCAAAATCCATTACAAGAGAATCGACAAGTGTTTCTGCCATGGCAAGTTGCTTTTTATCGACTTCGATTCCTTCAGTGTCAGGTACATCCTCGAGTGCCCTTACTTCTTCCGGGTACCTTAGTTTGTACATGATCATTGCATTGCCTTCCGCTTTAAGAAGTACGACATCTTCTTTGTCTCTTAGGATAATTCTACCGACTCCAGCCTTTCCAGATTTTTTAAGAACTTCGCAAAAGAGACCATAAGTTTTTTTGGCTACATCACCATTTGGGCCAACATAATATACCGCTTCAAATCTACTTGGATGTACATCGTTTAGGTCTACGAACGCTTCTATATCTATGGCTCTTGTACTTTTTAATTTTATCGCATCCAGCTCTTGTTTTTCTAAAACTACATATTGATCATCCGCGTATTCATATCCTTTGACGATATCCTTAGAGCTCAATTCTTCATTGCAACTGCGACACACTTTTCGGTATGAGACGCGTCCCATATCTTCCTTGTGAAGTTGGTTAAATGATATTGCAGATGATGTATTTACTGCATTGAATATTTGTATAGGTATCGTCACCAATGAAAATCTAATATGTCCTTTCCAAACTGATCTCATAACTCTTCATTTAATTTTATAAATACTGGTTCTCTATATGTTCCATTAGAACTGAGTGATGCATATTCTATTTCACAACTTAACTTGTATTCTATCCACCTAGTCCGATGGGCTTCTTCAATTTTGTCATCGATAGGCTTTTTAATTTCATTTAGATTGCTCAATAGTTGATACAACTTTTTCAGCATCTCATGATTATAGCCTGTGCCGACCTTACCCATATACTTCAGACTACCGTCTTCTTCTTTTTTAGCAAGGTGCATTGCTCCCATCAATCCAGATCGATCTCCTTGCCCTTCTGTATATCCAATGATCATGCATTGCTCTAATTTACGGCACTTTATCTTCTTCCAGTGATCACTTCTTTGACCTGGGATATATGGACTGTTTTGATCCTTGGCCATAATGCCTTCCATCCCTTGTGATTCGATAGCTTTGAAAAGTTGATTTCCATCAGTGAATGTTTCGCTTAAGCGATAGTAGGTACCAGTTTTGAGGATGGTTTTAAGCCAATCTCTTCTCCGTCCCAACCCAATATGTTTTATATCTACGCCATCAAGTGAAATGAGATCGAAAAGATAACAAGTGACTGGTTTGGATTTAGATGCTCTCTCTATAGATCCCGTTGCTTTAGTATGCATGCGACTGATCACATCGTGAAACAACGGTCGACCTTGTTTATCTAAGACAACTATTTCTGCATCTAAGACCGCATGCTCAACTTTGAACATATCTGGTATTTGCAATTCGGGAAACTTGTCTGTGATATCGTTGCCCCCGCGACTGATGATTTTTACTCTATCGTCTTGATAGTAGATGATGACTCTGATACCATCCCATTTTACTTCATAGGCATAATCCGAAGAGTTGGGTATTTTTCTTGAAGCTGATGCAAGCATTGGGTCGACAACATTATTGACATTATAATGATCATAATCAGCGTCACACTGTATGAGCCATTGGTCCTCCCGTTTTGTCTTTACTAATTTAAATTTTCTTGTAAGCTTTTTACTTGATAGAGTAAACTCATAGGATTTCTCCTCTTTTTTACTCCATATAATCTTACCTCCGTGAAATACCCACATCTCACCTGCACCGTATGAACCCTTAGGGATCACACCTTCAAAATCTATATACTTGATGGGGTGATCTTCGGTTCGTATAGCTAATCTCTTTTGACCTTTTACAAAGGGCAATCCCTTTGGTATCGCCCAACTTAGAAGAACTCCTTTATCTTCTAATCTCAAGTCATAGTGAAGATTGCTTGCGTTGTGTAATTGGACTACGTATTCGTCTTTATGATTTAGTTTGATGACTGCTCTGGGCTCTGTGGTTTTTTGAAAATCACGTTTTTTTGTGTATAAGTTTAGTCGCTCATCGTCTGGATCAGTATCTTCAGATTTACCTCTACGGTCATGTAATAACTGCTCGTTTTTTCTCCAACCATCCCAAGGGTCAGAGTTGGCATCTAAGTAATCTCTGTAGTTCAGAATATTATAAATGTTTGATCTTTTCAAGCCATCAAGATGGTTCCATTTGAGAGGAAGCGATACTGGTGCTCCAGCTCGACCCCGAAGGCTATACGGCGCCACTGTAGTGTTAGAAAGGTAATTCCTATAAATGTCTAGCAAGATCTTTCCTTTGCGTTGAGCCTTGCTGATATTGAGTGTGTATTGGTCCTTGTATTGGCTGATGAATATTTTCATCAGTGCTTTAACCGATTCAAACATTTCTTTGAATGAAGCCTCGGGCACTATCGGAATATATAAATGCAGTCCTTTACCACCTGAAGTTTTGAGATAGGCGGTGTATTCGTATCTGGACAAAAACTCCCTTAGCCTCAATGCTGCTTCTTTGACTCGCTCGAAATCAAGTGCTTCATCAGGATCAAGATCTACGACGAAGAAGTCTGGCTTCATGTCATTGGCTCTGACGAACTGAGTTGGGTGTAGCTCAAGACAAGCAAGGTTAGCTAACCAGACGACTGCTGCCTTATCCGTTGGCACAAGATAGTCTATCGTCTTCGCCTCATGCTCTATCTTCATGCTTGGTATCCAGTCGGGAGTCCAGTCAGGTTTGTCCTTGGAGTAAAAGCTTTTCCCATCTACACCATCTGGATATCTTATCACAGTTAATGGTCTATCAGCGATATACTTCAATAACAGAGGAGCTACATCCAAGTAATACTTGATAACTTGAGCCTTTGTTATACCCAGTGATGGGTATAAAGTCTTATCCAGATTGCTTAATTTTAGCGATCTGCCGTCGATACTTGTATGTACATACTTTGTCGGCATATAGAATAAGAATAGTAATTACATAATGCAATAATTCCTCCAATTGTCAAGACTTTTGATACTTCTTTCGCTTTTCTTTCTGACGCTTAGCTCATGTCAAAGTAGTTATGAAAAGGAAATTTCGAAATGGCAAGCAGAAAGACTTGCTGAGCTTAAGGAACCATTTGGTTGGCCTTCAGTTGTTGGGCTGTTTTGGCTTCGTAATACCATAAGCTACTATGGTAGTGAATCTACGAATGACTTCATGATCAAAAATGCACCTTCGAGCTTCGGGCACATGCTTAAGACAGATACTGGGATGGTTATTAAATCCTTTAGGAACAAGAGAGTCTTGGTAGATGGAGAGCCTATTCAGATAGCACCTCTTCGGAGTGATCAACATGAGGATGGACCAAGTATCTGCTCCTTTGAAAATCTTCAATGGTACATTCTCGAGAGAGGTGACAGATATTATCTACGAGTTAAGGATACTCTCAGTCCATACAGGACTGCACTTAAGGATATTCCGTATTTCCCGATAGATGAGCGATATAGGGTAGAAGCCAAAGTTATGGATGCAGATGACCTTCCACTCTCATTATCCTATAAGAATGTTTTGGATCAGGAAATTTCTAATCCTGTTGCGGCCTATTTGACTTTTGATTGGGAAGGGCAACGCCAAGTCATTGCAGCTTTTGAGAATGATGATGAGACTTATCATGTTATGATATACGATCAAACTTCAGGAGATTCATCTTATGGTGGAGGTCGGTATCTCTATCCTAAGCTGGCAGACAGCTCGGGTGTAGTAATCTTAGATTTCAACAAGTTAGAGAATCCTCCATGTGTGTTTACGCCCCATGCCACATGCCCCTTCCCACCTGATATGAACCGATTACCTTTTGATATCAGAGCAGGAGAGATGACAATGCATCTATATAACTAAGACTAATGTTTACCTCGTCAGATCTTTTCATTTCTTTGTAAGGTCATTTTTACGTCGTATGAAAAATAAGGTACAGCTCATTGCATATGTTGATCGCTTCTCGGGAGGTGATCTAAAGGATTTAGATGAGGTTTTAAAAGGAGCTTTGAAAGGGGTTTTTGGTGCCATTCACTTACTGCCATTCTTTTACCCTATTGATGGAGAAGATGCTGGTTTTGACCCTATACAACATACGCTGGTTGATCCAAGATTGGGAGATTGGGAGGATATCAAGAAGATAGGCGAGCATACATCGGTTGTTGCGGATATGATTGTCAATCATATGTCTGCGGCCTCACCAGAGTTTCAGGATGTAATAAAAAACAACGGCCAATCAGAATACCATGGATTGTTTCTTACAGAAAAGAGGGTATTTCCTGAAGGACCGACAGTAGATGAACTTGACAAAATCTATCGACCAAGACCTGGATCTCCATTTACGGAAGTGGAAATGGCTAATGGTGAAAAAGAGAATTTCTGGACGACCTTTACGGCTAATCAAATTGACATAGATATCTACCATCCGAAGGGAAAGCAGTATTTGTTAGATATCCTAAACTTATATCATCAGGTAGGTATCAAGTTGATGAGATTAGACGCAGTGGGTTATGCGGTCAAGAAGCCAGGGACCAGTTGCTTTATGATACCTGAGACATATAGCTTTATTCAAGAGTTGACAGAGAAGGCTCATGATCTTAATATAGAAGTACTCGTCGAGATACATTCTTACTATGCTGATCAGATTGAGATTGCAAAGAGGGTAGACTATGTATATGATTTCGCCTTACCGCCATTGATCTTGCATGCGATATTTAACCGTACAGGTCGCTATTTAAATGACTGGCTTGCAATTAGTCCCCGTAATGCGATAACGGTATTAGATACTCATGATGGGATAGGAGTTATTGATATTGGGCCTGATGCGAAGGATAAAAGTAGAAAAGGGCTTGTGCCAGATGATGACATAGATGCATTAGTGAAAGAGATGCACAAGCGATCTAAAGGAACATCTGCGAAAGCTACTGGAGAAGCGGCGTCTAATCTTGATTTATATCAGGTGAATAGTACTTATTATGAAGTGCTTGGCCAGGATGATGATCAATATCTTTTATCAAGGATGATTCAGTTTTTTGCGCCTGGTATCCCACAAGTCTATTATCTCGGATTGACGGCAGAACAGAACGATATGGAGCTTCTGAAGGAGACTAATGTCGGGAGAAATATCAATCGTCATTATTATACAAAAGAAAGCCTACAAGACGCATTAGAGCGCACAGTTACCCAACGGCTTATAAAGCTGATACAGTTGCGTAACGATCACGATGCCTTTAATGGCACCTTCTCCCAATCTTTAGTGGATAATGCGCTTAAGATGAGATGGGACAATGGTGTAGAGTTTGCTCAACTATCCATAGATTTCACTGAGCTATCACCAGTTATCGAGATAACTAACCAAGGAAAAGTCGTTAGGGTTTCTCTTTAAAAGAGAGTTAAATTAAGGCAAAGAAGACTTTTTCGAAGAATGCTCGCGTTTAGAGTATATGACTGGCTGATGAATCTTTATGTCGTGTCGTAGAACCACAATTATAACCCTTCCATATTATGAACAATCTAAGAACCATCTTTATAGCAGTTGGCCTTTTAACTTCTTCACTTTGCTTTTCGCAAGACTTTCTGCCTGATGCCACTGTCGTAAATGATAAAGGAGAAAGTGTCAACCTCAAAGAATATGTCAAGACAGGTGGACCTAAGATCGTAAGCCTATGGGCGACGTGGTGTGCGCCATGTCGGATGGAACTCAAAGCGCTTAAAAAAGTTTCTGCTCGATGGAAAGCTGAATATGATGTGGAGATTGTCACAGTCTCAGTTGACGTACCTGCTATGGTGAAGAAGGCTCGACAGATGTTTGAAAAAAATGGTTGGGATTATACATTTATGCATGACGCAGATGAAGAGCTGACAGCTAAGCTTGGTGTCAGGAGCATCCCATATTCTATGCTCATAGATAAAGATGGTAAAATACTGTCTGTACAGACTGGTTATTCTCCCACCTATGAGCAAGAATTAGAAAGAAAGTTGAAGTCCTTATAAGTTTATGTGAGCTCCGAAAGCTCTAACCATCTCATTTCGCTGGAGTCTACTTCTGTATTAATATCACCTAACTCTTTTGAGAGATCACTTATCTTTTGATTGTCCTCAAGCCCTTCCAAGAATAAAGCTTCGATCTCCTTCTTTCGTTTAGTTAGTTTTTCGATTTTGGATTCGAGCTTTTGCATCTCTTTCTTCTCCTGATATGTCAGCTTCCTTTTTTCTTCTACTTTAACTTGTTTAGACTTTTCAACTTTAGGCTTAGAAGTTTCTTTTTCAGAATATTTATTTGCCTTTGCCTGATCCTTCCACTGACTATAGTTTCCTAAGAAGTCTTCCACCTCACCTTCGCCTTTGAAGATGAACATGTGATCGACTAGTTTATCCATAAAGTACCTATCGTGGCTAATGATAACTAAGCACCCAGCAAATTGCCTTAAGTAACTTTCTAATACATTAAGAGTCAAAAGATCAAGATCATTTGTTGGCTCATCTAAGATCAGGAAGTTAGGGTTACGGATTAAGACAGTCAGTAAATGCAATCTCTTTTTTTCTCCACCACTCAGCTGTGATACATAGACTTGCTGGTGTTCTCTGCTGAACATGAAATTTTCAAGCAGTGCGCCAGCACTCATTTTATGGCCTTTCTTTAGAGGGATATATTCCGCGATGTCACGGATCACATCGATGACTCTTTTATCTTCTTCTATGTTGAGTCCGTCTTGGGTATAGTAACCAAACTGTACGGTCTCACCTTGGATCCGCTTGCCTTTATCTGGTTTCAATTCACCCACTAACATTTTTACAAATGTCGTTTTCCCAGTACCATTAGAACCACTGATTCCAACACGTTCTCCTTTTTGAAATTTGTACCAGAATTCATCTAATATCACTTTGTCGCCATACGCTTTATGGACATCGTTGAATTCTAATATTTTCTTACCGAGCCTAACTGAATCAACTTCTATTTCAAATACTTCATCATAGGTGATGCTGCTTATTTTTTCATTCAGCTTATGATAACCACCTACACGCGACTTGGCTTTTGTACCTCTAGCTTTAGGCTGTCTTCTGATCCAATCAAGTTCTTTGGATAATAGTTTTTTTGCTTTATCAAGAGACACACTGTCTTGCTGAGTACGGAGTGACTTCTTTTCCAAATAATCTGAGTAGTTTCCAGTAAATGGAAAAAGAACTCCTTTATCTAATTCTATAATCTGTGTACAAACTCTTTCTAAAAAATACCTATCGTGGGTCACCATCAAGAGGGTGAGACTATTACTCGATAAGTAGGTCTCAAGCCACTCGATCATCTCTACATCAAGGTGGTTAGTAGGCTCATCTAATATCAGAAAGTCAGGTTCTGAAAGGATGATCATAGCAAGGGACAGACGCTTCTTTTGGCCACCGCTCATTGTTCCCACCTTCTGATCCATATCTCGTAGATGGAGTCGATAGAGGATCTCCTCACTCCTTGCTTCAGCATCCCAAGCTTTTAGGTCATCCATAAGGCCCATTGCTTTTTCGATGAGGGCTGGATCTTCGGATGCTAGTGCATGATTATAATCTTTATAGGCTTGCAAAGATGGGGTATCAACATCCATAATAATCTCGCCCACAGTCTTATTATCATCAAAGTGTGGATCTTGATCTAAGAAGGATGTTCGGATATTTTTATTGAGGAGTATCTTAGCTCGCTCTCCTTCAGGGCTATCGATTCCTGCAATTACCCTGAGTAGGGTGGACTTACCACTTCCATTACGAGCGATCAGCGCTATTTTATCACCTTGACTTATGGTTAGACTTATCTTATCGAAGAGTACTTTCTCCCCATAACTTTTCGATACTGCTTCTAACGACAAATACTCCATGACGTAAAGGTACTCTGCTATATGGATAGAGTGGCATAGTCCCTAAAAAACAAAAGCCCGACAATATCATTGTTAGGCTTTTTTATTGCTTTTATCTTTTTAAGACTAAACTTCTATGGCTTCATCTTCTTCTCTGTAGTCGTTGTGTACGTTTCACTATTTAGTATCATATCTCGCATGATGGCCATAGACTCTTCCAGGTATAAATCCTTGTTTAAAGCTTCCATCCATGCTTTGTTGCGATCTATAGTCGTCTCATCAAATTCTATC
>CALHUZ010000250.1 GCA_938039305.1 uncultured Saprospiraceae bacterium | reverse complement strand
CAAGTGGAGGAACGACCATTTATACATGCAACTTCCTTTCGATGTGTTCTGGGTACTATGATTATAAAGAAGGATATACGCCTAACTATGAAGGTGTTTCGGATTTTTCAGGAACCATGATCCATCCTCAAAAGTGGCCTCAAGATCTGGATTATACTGACAAAAAGATAGTGGTCATAGGCAGTGGAGCAACTGCAGTTACTTTAGTGCCGGAGTTAGCTAAGAAGGCGAAACATGTGACTATGCTGCAACGCTCTCCAACTTATGTAGTCTCAGCACCTGATGAAGACAAAATAGCTAATTGGATGAATAAGGTATTGCCAGGTAAATTGGCTTACTCTATTTCCAGATGGCGCAAGATTTTGTTTCAAAGATTGTCATTTGCAGCAGCAAGAAAGTGGCCAAAGTTTATGAAGAAACTCCTGGTGGGAGGAGTACAAAAAGAGATGGGTAAGGACTATGACCTTAAGCATTTCTGGCCTAGTTATAATCCTTGGGATCAACGTATATGTCTGGTACCTAATGCGGATTTATTTGTAGCTATCAAAGAAGATAGGGCAGAAGTGGTTACTGATCACATCGAAACTTTTACAACAGACGGAATCAAATTGAAATCGGGTGAGCAGTTAGATGCAGATATAGTTGTTTCTGCAACAGGACTCAATATGCTTCAGATGGGAGGCGCAACATTTGAAGTGGATGGAAAACCAGTCGACTTTAGTAAAACTGTATCTTATAAAAGTGTAATGTTCAGTGGACTGCCCAACCTTGCACTTGCCTTTGGATATACGAATGCTTCATGGACATTGAAGTGTGACTTGACTAATAAGTATGTCTGCAGATTGATCAATCATATGGACAAACATGGATATTCTTCATGTACGCCGACGATTCAAGATACCGATATGGAGCGACTGCCGTTCTTAGATTTTACATCAGGTTATGTGATGCGCTATATAGACAAGCTTCCGAAGTCTGGATCACAAGCACCATGGAAGTTAAAGCACAACTATCTTCACGATAGGGTGACGCTAAATCGAAGTAAGGTAGATGACGACTCTATGGTGTTTGCTTAGTAGTAGATGCTACTTTACAAAATGACTCGTTTTGCAATATGGTCTTGGCTCAATGTTTGAATAAAACATAGTAAGCTAAATCATGAATAACCATGAATATTTCTAAAGTTTTCTTATTAATCGCAATGTCCATTTTGTCTTTGTCAGTATGTGGGCAAGACAGTGTTGAACCGAAAGAGGAAGAAGATTTAGTTTATAAGGTGGTTGAGCAGTTTCCTTTGTTTGGTGGTTGCGACTATTCTACCATGAAAACTTTAGCAGAAAAAAAGGCTTGTTCGGACTCAAAAATAATCGAATTCATATCATCCAATATCTCTTATCCAAAAAAGGCAAGGAGGAAAGGGATAGAAGGAGTGGTGTACGTGCAATTTGTTGTAGGGGCAGACGGAAATGTCAGAGACCAAAAGATAGTTAGAGATATCGGTGGAGGTTGTGGAGATATAGTTCTGAAAATGGCTAAGTCTTTTCCGAAGTGGGTGCCTGGTATACAAAAAGGAAAGCCAGTATCAGTTTTGTATACGCTGCCAGTTACGTTTAAGCTACCAAAAGATAAGCAGAGGTAGTAATTACTTCCATGATCGAAAGACTTAATTGAATAAGCTCGTAATAATGTTCATCTGATGATAATCATGTCTAATCACCCGAAAGGGTGATTGCAAAACTCCATTGGTTAATTGATCTTTATATTTTAATGGCGTAATAGACGAGTAAGAGATATGATGCACAGCAACAACCCGACGATAATCTCTATGATCGAAGACATGACTGATATTCGTGAAAACGTCAGTAAATATATTGCCTTACACGATGAGTTTGAAGTAACCCAAACTTTTGAATCAATAGAATCCTTTATTCATCATGTCGACGTCAGCCCAAAGTTTCATTGCGATATATTGTTGCTTGATGTAGGGCTCCCAGGTAAATCCGGGATCGAAGGTATACCGGATATATTGACTCGAGTCAATGGGGTTGATATAATAATGCTAACGACGTATGAAGAAGAAGAAGTAATATTAAAGTCTATCTGTGCAGGTGCTTGTTCCTATATTTCAAAAAAGTCATCCTTAACTCAGATAGTGGATGCTGTGAGAATTGTTAAAATGGGCGGGTCGTATATGTCCCCTTCGATAGCAAGAGAAATAGTGAGTTATCTCAAAGTTGAGAAAATTGCAAAAACACCAACAGAAAACTCTCTTACAGATCGACAAAATGAAATTCTAAGATCACTTGCTGAGGGCAAAACCTATAAGATGATCTCTAAAGAGTTGTTTATTTCGGTTGAGACAGTTAGGACGCATGTTAAAAAATTATACAAGCATCTTCAAGTGAAGAATAAGGCAGAAGCTATCTCTATGTACCTTCAAGGAAAGGTAAAGTAAACCGCAGCTATAGTTAGGCCTTTAAGCTCTTTAACCTAGAATAAAGTCTTATCTCTTCGCCACCCAAGCCCATATCATTTCAGTTACAACTACTTCATTACCTGTACTATCAAGTAGCTTTACTGAGACATTAACTTCACCTTTGTCTTTACTTCTTATCTCCTCTATTTGCTGGGTGGTCAGTATGGCAATAGCTTTCTGAGCACCTTTAGAACGCCTTATAAACTTAGCACCTAAAGTTTTCATAAGTGGTAGCTTATCATCTGGTATATTCATACCTATCACCATGCCGCTTGCAGATTCAGCTAAAAGTACAGAAGCCGCTGCATGGATTTGCTGTATGTGATTCTGCACCTTTTTGCGATTAGGCAAATTAAGAATGACCTCTTGACAAGTCATCTTCTCAAAATCAATCCCTGCAGTACCGATCAATGGAACCACACGTCCAATACTCTTATTTCGTAACCATTGTTGCATAAACTTCGGAGCCGTGGCTATTTTAGAAAGCGCCCGATTGAGCCGGTTATTATATTCCATCATATAAATATAAAGTTATTCATGGTGCTATTCGAGGTCTCTGGCCTCGAATTAATATTACGACCTTGAATAAATATTATCTTCACAAAAATCATGATACCTATGCCTCCAGACTCAATCAGAAGAGTCAAAACACTACTTATCATAAGTAGCCTTTTCCTAGGCCTCAGCCTCTTTGGACAAAACCAAACCGAATTACGATTTGGTTCTATCACGACTGAAGATGGATTATCTCATAGTACAGTAAATAGTATCACTCAAGATTCATTCGGCTTTCTCTGGATAGCTACTATGGATGGATTGAATCGGTACGATGGGAATTTAATAGAAGTTTTCAAGCATGAGAAAGATAATCCCAAGAGCTTAAATGATAATACAGTCTGGAAAGTCTTAACGACATCTGACAACGAGATTTGGTTAGGTACTTCTAAAGGGATTTGTAAGTACGATTACCAATCCGGCGAGTTTACTAATATACCGCTACAAGATTCGATACTGATAAGTAACCCGACAAGAGAGCTTATGGAAGGTGATGATGGGTCTATTTGGGCGATTACGACGATAGAAGGCCTAATCAAAATCCAAAGAAATAATACCAAGCGATATAAAGTCGAGTTTCATAACGACTTACTTAAAGGAATTGAGAATAACTACAGCGGACGAGGATTAACAAATGATGATACTCGTGATGATATCATTTGGATGACCCAGGCATTCAATATTGCAGGTCTAAATACCAG
>CALHUZ010000249.1 GCA_938039305.1 uncultured Saprospiraceae bacterium | reverse complement strand
TGAACTCTGTCGTATTACTTCATATCAACACCAAATAATTAAAAAGAAGTTATGTTTAGATATGCCATTTTAACATTGATGACTACAGTACTCCTTCTTCAGTCTTGTACACAGGAAGAATGTACTACCACATACACATATGTCACATACGAACCAGTATATAAGACAGCTGACGAGATTAATGCCGATATAGTTTTTGTGGAAGACCGACTACTTGAGAACCCTGGCAAATTCTACTATTATCGAGATATGATTTTGATAAATGAAAAGGGAGCAGGTGTTCATATTGTGGATAATAGTGACATCACAGCACCAAAGAAAATCGGATTCATAGCTATAGAAGGAAATGAAGATATCTCCTTAAGTGATCATTATATCTATGCTGACACTTGGCAGAATATCATTGTGATTGATATTGAAGATATTAGAAATCCCACTGTCGTAAATGTGATCAATGGAGTAAAAGATGGAGTTTGGGAAGTTGATAGAGGAGTATTCCTTGTCGACTATCAAGAGACGGAAAAGGTAGAATCATTCTCTTGTGATGAATATCCTGGGGATGTATTCTTTTGGAATGGCAATGTTTTAGTTGACGCTACGGTTGATCAGTCCAGATTTACGGGAGCTCCAGAACTTGCACTATCCAATGATGCTGGAGGGGCTGCCTCAGACGGACAAGCAGGATCGCTGACAAGAATGGCATTATTTAATGGACACTTCTATTATATCAATAGCAGTGTGATGCACATATTTGACGCAAGTGATCTTAGTCAACCTGACAAACTCAATGAAGTGTATATGGAGTGGGGCATCGAGACAATATTTCCATATAGAAACAACCTCTTCATAGGAGCGAATAACGGGATGCACATATTCGACAACTCAGATCCTTCGGATCCGCGATACTTAAGCACGTTCGCTCATGCTAATGCTTGTGATCCAGTTGTCGTTCAAGGAGATATAGCTTATGTGACACTTAGAGATGGCAATGAATGTCAGAATTTCATTAATGAACTCAATGTGGTTGACGTGTCCGATCTTTTAAGACCTCAGTTGATTGCATCATTTGAGATGCACAACCCACACGGTCTTTCTGTTCGCGATAATAATCTTTACTTGTGTGAAGCTGATCAAGGTCTAAAAGTGTTTGATATAACTGAGCCAGAAGAGATTGGCGAAAATCAGATAGGAGGAGTCAAGGACTATTTTGCTTATGATGTGATATCAGTGACACCAGAACTACTATTGATGATCGGAGATGATGGATTCTATCAGTTTGATACCCAAAAGCCATCAGAATTAAGTCTATTAAGTAGCATCAAGGTAGGAGAATAGATTGAACTCATAATTCAAGAAGGCCTTCATCAATGTAATGTCTTACGACTAATAACTAAAAAATGTGAGTTTCATACTTCTTGTATGATTAAAGCGATGGCCTAAAGAATAGTTAAAATCAATCTCGATATTAACTATTCTTTAGGTCATCCAAGTTTAAACTAATCGGTAAATTCCACCTAACTTTATAGGATGGATTACAGAGTATCTAAAGTCGGTCATATAATCAGGGCTAAGCTTTTCCAACATTTAGGGTGTATTGCTATTTGCTTTATAGCTTTAGGGTCTTCGCTAACTGCACAAATGGTGTCATATGAATTTTCTTCAGCAAAGGTTTCGATAACTGGAGCGTCGACACTTCACGATTGGTCAGTTGAGGCCTCAGAAGTAAGTGATTATCCCATGACAATCACTTTAGATCCTGAAGGAGAGGGTAGTGTAGAAGATTTTGATTTTAAAGTTGCTGTGTCATCTATGGATGGAGGCCGCGGATCATCTATGAATGGAAAGATCTTCAAGGCATTAAAGTCTAAAATTCATCCATATGTAGTATATGATCAGAATGGGCCAGCTACATATGTCTATATGGATCGAGAAATGCATACTATGATCAAGTCCACTGGTATACTTGAGATCGCTGGAGTACAGCAAGATGTTACTATAGATGTAACGGCTAGAGTTGATGAGGGCACTATTACTTTTACAGCGAGTCATGCTATGAAGATGACTGACTTTCAGATAGAACCACCTACTGCGATGTTTGGGCAAATAGAAACCAAAGACGATATTGTTGTGAATTTTGAATTTACATACAAGGCACAATGAGATATATCGCAATAATATTGGTGATCGGAATTTTTATTTTTTCTAATTGTTCTACAACGCAACCAGTGGTTGATACAGCTAAAGAGCCAATGGCTACGATGCCAGCTCCAGCTGATATGCAGCCTAAGCAAAGTACTCATGTCCTTCCTGGTACTGAGGTCCAGTTTGAGATGGTTCTGATACCTGGTGGCGAGTTTTTAATGGGAAGTCCAGCAAGTGAAGTTGACCGAAGCGAAGATGAAGGCCCACAACATAATGTAAAGGTAGAAGCATTTTGGATGGGTCAGCATGAAGTGACTTTCGAAGCTTACAATATACTTAGGGAGAAGGAGCTTGACTTACCTTCTGAGGATCAACCGGCATGGGATGCTGATGCGATTGCGAGGCCAAGCCCCCCTTATGAAGATCCTACTTTTGGAATGGGGAAAGATGGTTATCCTGCTGTAAGTATGACGCAGTTTGCTGCTCACCAATATTGCAAATGGCTCAGTGATAAGACGGGCACTTTTTATAGACTTCCTACTGAAGCAGAATGGGAGTATGCATGCAAGGCTGGTAAGAATGACATCTACTATTTTGGTAATGATAAAGCTATGTTAGCTGATCATGCTTGGTATACTGATAATAGCATGGAAAAGTACCATGAAATAGGAACAAAAAAGCCTAATGATTGGGGTCTTTATGATATGCTGGGTAATGTATCTGAATGGACTTTAGATCAATATCAAGAGGATGCTTATACCGTCATTTCCTCAACGATGAAAGATGAAGTTAATCCTTGGATAAAGCCTACTCGATTACATCCTCGGACTGTAAGAGGTGGATCTTGGGATGACAATGCAGAAAAACAGCGCTGTTCATGTCGTATAGAGTCAAGTAGAAAGTGGAAAGAGCGTGATCCTCAGATTCCAAAAAGTTATTGGTGGAATACGGATTCTCCATTTGTAGGTTTTAGGATTGTAAGCCCAGCTGTTCAGCCCTCTTCAGAAGAGCAAGCAGCATTCTGGGAGATGGTCTTAGGCTAAGCATATGAGAGACTGGCGTTTATTTTGGGTTTTTCTTTTTACGCTTCCGCAAATATCTGCCACCTCACAAGAGCTCGATAGATATGATTTCCAAGAATCTAAGATGGGGACTTCTTGGTCTATCGTTTTGTATGCGACATCAGACGTTACAGCCCAAAATGCTGCACAGAAAGCTTGGCAAGAAGTAGATCGACTCAATGATATCTTTAGTGATTATGAAGAAGAAAGCGAGATCACTCAGCTTCATCATGCTTCAGGAGATTCAGATTTTATTCCAGTTTCAGATGACCTTTGGTACTTGATGAGATGGTCACATAAGCTCTCTCATCTAAGCGAAGGGGCATATGACATCACTATATCTCCTTTGAGTAAACTTTGGCGCAGAGCTATTCGCCAACAAGAATTGCCGAACCAAAAGCGAATAGATCAAGCAAGACAAAAAGTAGGTTATAGATCTATTCAATACGATTCACTCAATAGAAGTGTTCAGTTAGATAGAGCCGGTATGAAGCTTGACTTTGGAGGCATAGCCAAAGGTTATGCAGTCGATAAGGTGGCCATGATACTTCGAGGATATGGAATTACAAGATTTTTAATAGATGGCGGAGGCGATATTTATGCAGGAGACCCACCACCAAATCTTGAACATTGGAAAGTACATGTACAATCCATAGATCAAACCTTAGAGATTTGTAATCAGGCCATAGCGAGCTCAGGGATGATCTATAAATACTTAGTGTCTCAAGGACAGCGCTATAGTCATATTGTAGACCCTCGCAGTGGTATTGGTGTTAAAGACGCCAGAGCTGTTAACATCTTAGCCAATGATTGTATGATAGCAGATGCCCTTGCAACTGCACTTTCAGTCATCGGAATAGAGGAAGGGCAAGAGCTCCTTGGCCATTATAATGCCAGTTCATTGCCCTTTTTACGATCTAATTAACGCTATCTTAATTGTTAGCCATTCTAATTTTATTAAATTAAGGTCAATTTTATAATTCAAGAAAATAAACTCTTCATGGTGACAACAAGACGTGACTTTGTAAAGCGATCTGGTTCAGCAGTAATTGCGACATCTTTAGGATTCAATATACTCACCGCTCAGTCCTATAA
>CALHUZ010000248.1 GCA_938039305.1 uncultured Saprospiraceae bacterium | reverse complement strand
CTCATCTATAGTCTGGAGCAAGATGGGTTTATTAAGTATAAGAAGATGATATTGATAGGAAGATAAGGAGTGTGCTAATTGGGTAATGTGCTAATGTGATTGAAGGAATTGGCAAATGTGAAAATTAGAGAATGTACTAATGCGAAGGAAGGAATTAGCTCTCTATAATCTTTAAGAACAAAGTCTTAGTCATTTTTTGTCCCGCTGCTTTCTTCATTATATCTGCAAAAGTATATTTGAAATCACAACCTGACTTCCATAGCGTACAACCATAAGCAGTTTTCCCTTTGATCAATTTTCCTTTTTTACACTTAGGACACGTCGGCATCTCAGCAGGAGTAGTTTTTTTCTTTTGGGCTTTAGGTATAGCGCTATCTGCAGGCTGAAAGGCCAGGCGTTTGTTTTCATCGAAAACAATCTGGCCATCTACTTTTCCAGCACCACCTTTAAACCCTTTAAGCTTCACAGTTGATCCTTTGTCAACGAGTCTTTTGATCTGGCTATCGCTGATCTTCTTATCCATAAAGACAAAAGGAATTGCAAAATCACAACCACTGGCATACTGGGTACATCCGTATCGCGTCTTCCCTTTCACGACAGTTCCTTTTACGCATTTGGGGCAGGTCATTGAAGCTTTAGAAGAGGCTCTCTTTTTCTTATTACTACTTGCACTTTTCCGAGCGGGCTTCTTTTGTGCAGCTGACTTTCCTGACGGCTTGGAGTAGGTGGTTGTAACAGGAGCTGCGAATCGCTTTACATTAGTTTCCAATTTCACCTCTTCAACTAAATCACCCACCATCTTTTTCATGTCTTGAATAAATGGTTTGGGACTATAGTCCCCGAGTTCTATTTCCTTTAAGCGCTTTTCCCATTGCCCTGTGAGTTCAGCAGAAATGAGCAACTGATTCTTTATGGTCTCTATCAACTGTATACCCACTTCTGTCGGTAAGACTTGCTTCTTTCTACGGTAGGTATATTTCCTTCTGAATAGAGTTTCAATGATATTGGCCCGAGTAGAAGGTCTACCGATGCCATTAGCCTTCATGAGTTCTCGCAGTTCATCATCATCCACTTGCTTACCTGCTGTTTCCATAGCACGGAGTAATGATGCTTCTGTATAGTACGAAGGTGCCTTTGTCATCTTTTCGTACAAAGTAGGTTCATGAGGCCCTTTCTCACCTTCTTCGAAAGATGGTAGTACTTTATCATCATCTGCCTCCTTATCATTATTTGAGTCATCAGAAGACTTATCCTTTTTAGGAAATAGCACACGCCATCCTTCATCCAGAATCTCTTTTCCCTTAGCTACAAAGTCTACACTTTCCACTTTCGCCTCTATAGTAGTTTTGGCCACCTTGCAATCTGGAAAGAACACTGCTAAAAAGCGTCTGACAATCATGTCATATACCTTTTGTTGATCGCCACTAAGACGCAAGTGTTCTCCAGTCGGTATAATAGCATGGTGATCCGTAACCTTCTTATCGTCAAAAACCTTTTTGGTCTTTTTGATTTTCCCTTTTAGTATCTGACTAGTGTACTCACTATAATCAGTCAAGCCTTCTAATATGCTTGGTACTTTAGGATACACATCTTCTGGTAGATATGTCGTGTCCACTCTCGGATAAGAGACGACTTTCATCTCGTACAGCTTCTGTACCGTTTTCAAAGTTTGATCTGCGGTAAATCCATACTTGTTATTGCAATGTACTTGGATACTCGTCAGATCATAAAGCTTTGGCGCATACTCTTTGCCTTCCTTTCTTTCCACTTTCGTCACGACTAGCTCCTTTCCATTAATCTTCTCGAGTAGTGCTTGTCCTTCTTCTATTTTTTCAAACCTACCATTAGTATTCTTAAAAGTTACATCACGGTAAATGGTGTGCAATTCCCAGTATGCCTTTGGTACAAAGTTCTCAATCTCGCGATGTCTCTTGACAAGCATAGCCAAAGTAGGCGTCTGCACTCTTCCAACAGATAGTACTTGCTTATACCCACCATACTTCAATGTGTACAAGCGAGTAGCATTCATCCCGAGTAACCAATCCCCTATCGCTCTTGAACTCGCCGCGTAAAACAGGTTATCAAAATCACTTGCTGGCTTCAGTTCTTCAAATCCTTTTCTGATCGCTTCAGACGTCAAAGAAGAAATCCATAGTCGCTGTACCTCTCCTTTATACAAAGCTTCCTTGATCACCCATCTTTGTATAAGCTCTCCCTCTGTCCCTGCATCACCACAGTTTATAACAACCGTTGCTTTCTTAAAGAGTCCTTTGATGATCTTAAACTGCTTTTGAACGCCACTATCACTCATCAACTTAGTCTTAAAGTGATCAGGTAACATCGGCAGCGCACGAAGGTCCCATCGCTTCCAGTGAGGCTCATAGTCTTGCGGCGGCAGCAAAGTGCAGAAGTGCCCGAAGGTCCATGTGACTTGATAGCCATTGCCCTCATAGAAGCCATCTCTTCTGGTTTTGGCTCCTATGACCATAGCTATTTCCTTCGCTACACTCGGTTTCTCTGCTATACAGACTTTCACTTAACGTAAATGGCTTTAGTAGCGTGAAAGTACGCAATCATATGATAGTTAATCAGATCTGATATCAACGAGCTTATTGATGCTTTGATCTTTAGGAGACTTACAACAAAGGAAATTCAGCTAAGAGTTCTCAGTTACATACTGTTTATACTCTTGCTGGGTAAAGATGGTTATCTCGCCAAGATACTGACCAATTGTGCTAAGCGTAATTGCGTCTGCATATTCTTGCGCTTCGTTGTAACCCGTAAATTTTCTAATCAGCAAATAAGTGCTTTTATCATTCTTTCCAAATGACAACGTACTCACTTTTAAAGAGCCGTAACCTATCTCTTTATGGACCTTCCTTATATCTACTCTGATTTCTTTCGCTACTTCATTCGAAATCTTTGATAAAACATAACGTATGGCCTCCTTACTTCTTTCATCACCTTTATCATTAATAAGAAGAGTTTCTTCATTGTCAATAGATGCACAACCTAATAGGATTGACATCGAAATAAAGGCAACTAAATACTTCATTATAATTTGATTTGGCGCGTTAGATAGACCTATTAAACTATCTCATTGAACGGTTTATTATGCCTTACCGTAGGGCGTTTAGGGTATTAAGATCCGAACAGAAAGGATAACTCTACGAAAGCCGCCCGATGAACTCCGCTACGACCTTAACCAGCTCATTAGCAGGCGAAGTCGAAAGACACTCTCTACAACTGACATACATCATCATACAATCCACAAAGTCAGTGAACATATGAAAGAGTAAACCGATCCCAATGATATTCGAAGGCCTTCGAAAAAAGAGCAAACCCACATAGATCAGCATAGTTAGGTATGCAAGATGTGGAAGTTTATACTACATCTATTCGCTTGAAAAATCGGATTAACCAAACATTTTTAATGCTGGCTCCAAATAGTCTTTTCGATACTCAAGTATTTCATCACTTGATGACCTTGACTTATCCATCTTCCTGCAAAGCCTCTTGGGATGACGAAAAAATCACCTGTATAAAACTGATGTTCTTTTTCATCTTCATCGACTAGAGTTATCGCTCCAGATAATATGTGGATTAAACGTTCATTAGTTGAAAGAGATAAATCATAATCAGTAGGTGATTCAGCCTTGAGTCGAACAGTGAGTTCCGATCCTTTTTGAAGTACCTCCTCATATTTCCCATTGATATCAAGAGAGATGTTATTACCTGATAATCTTGACTTGCTGAAACGTTGATGTTGGGGATTGATAGGCACGTGACTTGAATCCGCTCTTGTAGTTGTGATCACAGAAAGCTCATAATGGATAAAATCTCCCGCTCTAATTTCCCATTCTCCTTTAAATCCTCTTGGTGCGAAAAAGAAATCCCCAG
>CALHUZ010000247.1 GCA_938039305.1 uncultured Saprospiraceae bacterium | reverse complement strand
AAAAAAGATCGTCAAAACAATTGGTTCTTCATTCCAATGTTTGAAGGATTAGTTGATCCAGATGTTCCTAATTCTTCCAAGGATATGTTTGAAGAGGTTACATCTTCGACAGTAAGAGCCTCAACTGAATGGGATGCACTTGTAGGAGGAGTTGAGTTCGGAGTAATCGTAGAATTTGGGCCTTCCGGAGACTTTACGGGGACTGTTCTTTCTGTTCCTGTAGGAGCATATGAGTGGGATAGAACTGGTGGCGACGGACCGATTGCCAATGTTATTGGTTTATCAAAGAATGCACTAGATAGATTTAAGAACTAATATTTGTTGATTTCTAAAATGAAATGGCAGCACATTTTGCTGCCATTTCATTCTTTTTATTTCGCAACCTCTTCTTTCCATTACAAACTCAAATATTTAAATTTTCCACTTGGATGAGAAAGGTTCCATTCTTCTTCCTTCTTACCATTTATCTAATATTCTCCCATATCAATGGTTGTGCCCAAATAGTTGCTCATTTCTCATTTGACAACGCATCTGGAGAAAGCTCTATCAGTGAGTCTATTAGTTCTAATCTTTATCAAGTTGAAAACTACCAAAAAAGGCCAGAACGAATCGATGGCATAGAAGGCCATGCTCTTCGATTAGATGGTTATTCTACTTGGGTAACACTCCCCAATTTTTCAATTCCTAACATAAGTGATAAAATGACTGTGGCGTTTTGGTATGCTACAGAATCATTTAATGCAGAGATAGCTGGATTGGTACATCAGAAGGCAGATGGACAAGGATTCTCCATAAGTATAAATCCTTACGGGAAACTAGTTATGGAGTTTTACGCTCAAGGCAAATATTACTCAATGACCACCAGTCAATCCATTCAAAAATATAAATGGAATCACATTGTCTTTCAAATAGATCTTCCAAACAGCAAAGCATACGTATATGTCAATAACAAATTGTGGGGCGAAAAAGAAACAGACCTTCATACTCAAATAGATCTAAACGATAACCTTAGCTACATCGGTCGAAGTCCGAGTAATTCGAACTTTGCAGGATTCCCACTAGCCGTTGCAAATGGAGCTATTGATGAATTAACTTTCTACAATACAATTATTCCAACATCCACCATACAGGAGATATACGATCAATATAAAACCAAAGAAGTCAACCTAACGATTGATCATAACATAAGGCATCCAGATGATTACCTAAGGCCGCGTTTCCATCCCATGCCCAATACAAGTTGGACTAATGAGCCTTATGGCTTTACCTATTACAACGATAAATACCATCTATTTTTTCAAAAAAATCCCAATGCCCCAACACTCCATTTTATGCATTGGGGGCATCTAAGCAGTCCTGACTTAGTTAATTGGAAAGAAGAAAATATTGTTCTCGCCCCAGAAGAAGGATTTGCATCTAAAGGAGCTTGGTCCGGAACAACTTTTTTTGATCATGATGACCACCCGGTTATAGCCTATACTGGTGTAAATGGAATCATAGCAGGCATAGGCTTAGCTTCTCCCACAGACACCTCACTAAATGCTTGGTTACCTCATGATGACAATCCAATCATCCCTTCTGCCCCATCAGACATAAATCATCTTGATTTTCGTGATCCATACGTATGGTTGGAAGATGAGACTTACTACATGATTGTAGGATCTGGATTGCGAAACAACGGAGGAGGTATATTAATGACCTATACCTCTGACGATCTCACTGATTGGGTTAATATACCTTCGATATATAGCAACTCCGATGCAGCAAAGGCAGGTACTTTCTGGGAAATGCCATTTTTCAATAAAATCAATGATGAAGATTATCTATTGGTAGTGACTCCTCAATTTAGATCAAAACCGGCAGAGACTATTTACTGGGTGGGCTCTTTCGATGGTCGACATTTTACTCCTTATGATGAAGCACCCAAACGATTTGAACACTTGTCAAGACACTTGTTGTCTCCTGCCATTGGCTTGGATAAAGAAAATCAACTTGCGTACAGTGGAATTATCCCGGAAGACAGAGATCCTGCTCTTCAAATAAAAGCAGGATGGAGACACATCTTTTCTATCCCGCGAAGCCTAAGATTGTTGGATGACAAAAAGACGATTGGTCATATTCCACATCCTAATATTTGCAGGGCAAGAGACAATGAAGTACTGGTAGAGGATCGAAGCATATCTGCAGGAACAAGTTTTAATCTTCCAGAATATAGAGGGAGCCAATCAGAATTATACTTCAAATTATATACTTCAGGAGTAGATGAATTCAAAATACAAGTATTTAAAAATGAAGCTGGGACACAACTTACTTCCATAACTTTTGATAAATCCGACGAAAGTTTAGGTATAAATAGAGTATTATCTTCAACTGCTCAGACCGTCGAAAACATACGCAAAGAGTCTTATACTTTTTCACCAGATGATACTATTGATGTCAGGGTGTTTTTAGATCATTCTGTGATCGAAGTTTTTGTAGACAATACCGTAGTGATGTCTGCTCGTGTATACCCCTCTTTAGGAAGTGAACTTATAGACATTGTGACAGAGTCCGAGACGCCAGTGGAGGTGTTAGAGTTTAGGGCATGGGATATCGATAGTAAAGAAGTAGAAAACGAGCCAGACTTCTGTCCGACGCCATCATTGCCAACTGGCTTATTTACGACATCTATTTTTGAGGATGGCTATGAAAACTACTTACAAGTATATCCTAATCCTTCAACGGACTTAATCTTTCTCGATCAATTGAGACCTAATAGTGAGATCTACATTTTTGATTTGGGAGGGCACATTTATCAACTAAAAACTGACGGTAGACATATTGATATTTCTTCATTAACCCGGGGTCTTTATATTGGGAAATTGAAAAATGGCAATAGTGTCTATAGTTTCAAATTCATTAAAACCTGACAAATATTTGATTACACAACTGGGGGGCTAACCATGTCAGTATTTCTAAATACGGCAAGTTAGAAACAAGAAAACATACACCCCTTTGGAATTTGGTAAATCATGATAATGAAAAAAATAATTTATAATATATCATTTTGGATTGCAATCATTTCGACAATAGCTTGTGGTCATGTAAAGAATGAAGCAAAGGCAGATTATGACTATTATACAGAAAAGCACAGGCCTCAATTTCACTTCTCCCCAGAATCTAACTGGATGAATGATCCCAATGGTATGGTTTTCTTTGAAGGTGAATATCACCTTTTCTATCAATATTATCCTGATTCGACTGTTTGGGGCCCGATGCATTGGGGCCATGCTGTTAGCGAAGATTTGATTCATTGGGAGCATTTGCCGATAGCACTCTATCCTGACGAACACGGTTTAATATTTAGCGGAAGCGCAATAGTAGATTGGAAAAACACTTCAGGATTCGGTATAAAAGGGAAGGCACCACTGGTTGCGATCTTCAGCTATCACAATATGGAATGGGAGAAAGCAGGACGAGATGACTTTCAGACCCAAGGCATAGCTTATAGCAATGACAGAGGTCGAACATGGACAACGTATGAAGGCAATCCAGTCATTGATAATCCAGGTGTAAGAGATTTTAGAGACCCAAAGGTAATCTGGCATGAAGATACCGAGCAATGGGTGTTGGCAGTAGCAGCTTTGGATCATCTTAAGATATACGGCTCATCCAACCTAAAAGAGTGGTCTCTACTCAGTGAGTTTGGAAAAGACTTGGGTAGTCATGATGGAGTTTGGGAATGTCCTGATTTATTCCCCATCACATCCACAGATGGAAAGGAGTACTGGGTATTAATACAGAACATGGGAACCGGCAACCCCAATGGCGGTTCAGGGACGCAATATTTCATAGGTCAGTTTGATGGTAAAGAATTTCATGTAGATAAAAACTTCATGAAGCTATTGAGTCAACAAGAAGCTATAGTACCCCCAGGAACTGCATTTGAGTCTTTTGAAAAAGGCTATTCGAATTGGATTGTCAAAGGAGATGCTTTTGGAAAAAGCCCAAGCAATGGTTCCATAGACAATCAGAATAAAGTATCAGGATACATAGGAGAAAAGGTAGCTAACTCTTTCAATGGAGGAGATCAATCAACAGGAAAACTTATATCCCCAACTTTTACAATTACTAGTGATGCTATCAACTTCTTGATAGCTGGAGGAAACCATCGCGGTATGACTTTTATTAATTTATTGGTAGAAGGAAAATCAGTGAAACAAGCCGAAGGAAAAAATAGTGAAAAGTTAGCTTGGAAAGGCTGGGATGTATCGCCATACAAAGGTAAAACGGCACAAATAGAAATTATAGATAAGCATCGAGGGGGATGGGGACATATTATTGTTGACCAAATCACATTTGCAGATGAAGTCGCATCAGCTGCTAAGTCTGGTTCGGTATGGTTAGACGCTGGAAGAGATAATTATGCAGGTGTGACATGGTCAGACATTCCAGATTCTGATGGTCGACGTATATTCTTAGGTTGGCTGAGCAATTGGTCTTATGCACAAGTTGTCCCCACAACTACATGGAGAAGCGCAATGACCATACCTTGGGAAGTGTCTATCAATCACGTAGATGGTATACCTAGGCTTCTTGCACAACCAGTAAAGGAATTAGAAAAAATAGCAACTGGCCAATGGAAGCTTGTTAAGGATCATGACACGGTGCCACATAGCGGGCTCTATGAAATAAAAGCCATATCTAATAATATAGATGACAGTCCTATTTCAATTACATTATCTAATCATCAGAATGAACAGATCAAATTTACGCTAAGTGAAGGTGTTTTCTCATTTGACAGAACGA
>CALHUZ010000246.1 GCA_938039305.1 uncultured Saprospiraceae bacterium | reverse complement strand
CATCTAACTCAGAAGCTGTCACAACAACTTCTCCTGATGTATCAATATCCTTTATAGCAAATCCACAAATCGCTTGAGGAGCTATGTCATCTGCAATTGTAAAATTCTGAACAGACGTACTTGTATTGCCACATCCATCAGTCGCTGACCAAGTCATCTCATACACACCTGCGTCAATTCTTGTTTCGAGAACTCTACCTTGTCGCTCTGCTATGACGTTCAATCTTTCACCATCTTGCAAAAGATCTAATTTATAAGTCCATGACAACTGACTTGTTAACGTACAGTCATCAATTGCAATTCCTTCTATAAGAATGTGCGCTCTACAGCTATCAGGTTTTGGATCCAAAGAAATATTACTTCCTGAAATATCGATAACTGGTCCGTTACTATTCACAACATCTATCTTCTGATCAAATGTCCATCTGGCATTCTGATTAGCTGGAAACCTGCACCAGTCAACTACTGTCCAAGTTCTAATAATTCGTTGACAAAGACCAGGTACATTATCTATAATATCATCCACTGGTTCTGAGATGCGAACATCTGAACATCCTACAGATGCTGTAACGATCGCAGCTAATTCTTCTGCTGTAGGCGGTGCCTCATCACAAGAGCTTACTTCTCTATCTTCTGGCCAGCTAATATTAGCTTCTGTAAAAAATTCTGTATTTGCAAAGGTTACTCTTTGAGCACAAATCACTTGATCCTCACCGGTGATATTATAAAACCACTCAATATCTATATAACCATCACCACATCTATCTATACTTCTGTCCACTTCTCTAACAGTTAGAGAAAGAGCATCTGCTATACAAGGATTAGAACTTGAAATAGAAGGCGTTGCCAAAGTATTAATATCAAATGCTTCAAAGTTTGTACATGCTTGTGTTCCAATACTAGCTGGACAAGTAACACTCGGTCCAGCTCCTTTAAATTGAACAACAGCTTCCGTCATACAAGAACTACTCATACCAGCGGCATCTGTAACTTGAAGCTCCACCATCACACTGTTGCCTATATCTGCACAACAGAATTTTACAAAATCATCAAAATCATCTGGCGTAGGACAACTTGACTCAGCTCTATCTACACGCCTCACTTTCAAAGAAACAATATCAGAGCAATAATCATAACTGCCATCGTCAAATGACTTGGCATATACCTTTCCTAGAAAACTATCGTTTAGCGTAACTACAGTTCTAAAATCACAAACTGGAATTGGCGCTTCTTGATCTTCTATGGTAACATCAAACTCTTGAGTATTAGTATTGCCACATGCATCTTCTACAACATATCTAATTGTACTTACTCCCATCGCAAAAACTCGAGTAACGACAGCAGGCACAGAATCTCTCACAGATCCAAATGGAAAAAACAATGTCCCATTAGGCTCTCTAATTGAAATAGTGTACGACCAGTTATTACACTCAGATGCAGGCACCACAGGAAAAGGAAGCTCCACACTTGTAGTACAAGATCCCTTATCAGCTGCAAATACTCCTAAATTAGAAATTGCATTTTGCGTTACGGATTCATCAACTACTTTTATAACTTGATTAAACGTCTTTGTGTTTCGAGATTGGCACCAATCAATCACTGTCCATACTCGTACGATTTTATAAGTATTCCCGCAAGTCTCAAAACGAAGATCATTAGTCGTCATTTTAAAATTGCAAAGACCTCTTTCTGTAAAAAGACTATCTGCATAATCTGCCATTGAAACACCTTCAATATTAGGTGTAGAATTATTTCCAAAAGATTCAGAGTCTAAACCTAAAAGATATTCTACGCTTGGATATGGCTCTGCACAATCTATAGCCATGTCGCCTACATAATTCTTAGGCGCATCTAATGAATCAAGAATAAATCTTTCATAACGAACTGTATCTGTGCAAGCCGTAATATTTAGATTGTTATCAAGAACATTATACCCTACTATTCTCATAGCAGCGAATTCATCCTGGCACAATTGACGGACTAAATCATTTCGTGTTATATTAATTGTAACTTCTTCATTGCCACAATTGTCAATCAAAGTTCTTTCTATTCTACTTTTCAAATAGTTTGATGCCAACACTTCATCTGCAAAAACGTCAGTTCCATAGCAAGAGATAGTGTCATTACCGAGACAAACGATATCTGGCGGAAGTTTATCTTCTATGTTTACAATACTCCAGCAACTATTAGGATTAGTAACACCTGCTTGGAAGACTCTAACTTTCAAAGCCTGACCTACATATTGTGGCCCAATATCCGCTCTTGTAAAATCAAGATTAATGATTCGATCATTTTGATCGAATAACTCAATTCCATAATTACATGCTAGTGTAGGATCATAGTTCTTAAGCACCATGCCTGGAGTGATGATGGCGTTACAAGCATTGTTAACTGAAACATTGACAGTGTCTATACAATTGAAAAAACACTGTGCATTCGCTTCACTACTTGAAAAAACATTCAAGAGTAGCACTAAGCTAAGAAGCATCGTTTTTGAAAAAGTGAATCTTTTCATTTTTTTGTTTTCTAAAGAGTTAGTAACTCTTAATAAGACATTGAGGATTGAAACCATAATTCTATTAATATCCTTCTTTACACAAGTTGATGATCAATAGCGAACTTTATAAGATTGACTGTATTTCTCACGCCTAGCTTTCGCATTATATTCTTACGATGAACTCCTACAGTCTGGTCACTTATATATAGTTGGGATGCAATCTCTTTATTATTGAGCGCCTTTGTAATTAGCTCAAGAACCTCTTGTTCTCTTTTAGTCAATTTTTTTCGAAGCAAGAACCTATCTTCAAAAGGTTGAATGTCTGAGTTTAAAGATCCATTCTTTCTCGGTGTGATTTCTAAACCTGTAGCCAAGAATGTATTGCCTATGATAATCTCATTCACACATTCTGAAAGCTCGCCTAAGTCATTGTACTTACTATAGAAGCCGTCAGCTCCTTTTTGAAAAGCTTCTTTGACAAATTTGTGATCTGTGTAACCAGAAAGAACACATACTCTTAAGTCAGCGAATTCCTCTTTAAGCTTTGGAATCAATGAAAGCCCATCTTCATCTGAGAAGTTCAACTCCATAAATAACAAATCAGCTTCAACAGTATATAGCAATTCAGAAAGTGCTTTAGCAGAACTTGCTCTACCTATAACCTTCAGTTTTGGATAGTCTATATCCTCTATGATGCGCTCAAATCCATCCATGAACAATTCATGTGCATCTGCTAGTACTGTGTTAATGATATCCATATGACTTCTCTTCTATTTGTGTTCTTTCTGAACCTTTATCATTTAGCAGGGGCAAAATGAGTGCCAAACTCTCTAAACTTTTATTTAGTCGATACATATACCGATTTCAATATGTATAAAGCACTGTTTTTGTTAAAGTAGCATATGAATGAGTCATTAGAAATTATCTGACTCTACGGAAACCATTGAGAAAAAGGCTTGAAGTCTGCTATTAAATACCAACGGGCAAAACCCTTAATAACTGATAGAAAGAAAGTACTTGGAAGTAAAATTAGATCAAGGTCGAAGCACTCTGAGTACTTTATAAGTCACATCTCTTCGGATGATGATGTTGTATAACTTACTGCTGTATTGATCATCAAAATCGAAAGCCAAAGTGTTATTTCCACTTACTAATGAGGCTTTTCTTTGAGATACTAACTGACCAAAATTATCATAGACTATGATATCAACATCATAGTCATCTTGTGCAAAGATCTTTACGCTGAATGGGCCTTCAGTTGGATTAGGATATGCAACTGCATTCATGTCTATATTCTCTAAATCTGGCCCAACGGCTATTTCATCTCGATCAACCGCTACAAAGACATTCTGTTGCATGATCTTAATATCAGTATTACGCATGATAACATCACGAAGTGTAGTTTGTCTGATCATAGCCTTCTCAGTCTCAGATAGATTAGAATCAGCTTCAAAGAAAAACTTATCACCGTCTCTAAGCCGTGTAAACTGATCTTCCATAATAGCCATAATCGTACTGCCAAACATAGCACCAGGCATATAGTCTTCGGCTAACATACCGACCCATGGATCTATATCGTCAATCGAGCTATACATTTGCGAAAGCAATAGCATAGCCTCATCATCATCAGATATTTCAGAAAAGCTCTTCAAACGAGGTAATCCTACATCTGCTCTTATGGAGTTAAAGTCTCCAAGGCCTCTTTCTCTTCCACGGTTGATGTTAATCGCCGCAAGGTCTAAACCTCCCTGAGATGGATTGCCAAAAAGGAAATTACGAACATCATCTATAACCTTACAATCTAACTTTTGCTGCACTTGAGAAGCCATCCCTCTCAGATATGGCTCTATACCACCTGCAAGATTAATCTCTATTGGATTAAAGAAAGCCTCTCTCAAGGTGATGCTTCCTCTTGGTATCTCCTGCCCGTCATCAGATAGCCTTGGAATATTGCTATTGATCAAAGTATGTCCCATCCTGAAGGCCGCAGAAGAAAATACATTGGACACTTGAGCATTCACTTCAGGTCTGTAACCATTATATGATGGCAGTTTTACGCCCATGACAGGAAGCCATTCATCATACGTTATGACTTGCAACAATCCGCCCACGATCTTACGTGCCTTCTGATATATAGCTTCATCGTCTAAGTCTGGCTCGTTAATCTTGATTTCATCACAGAGCCTATTATGCTCTCTAACAAAAAGTGTATGAAAGGAAGTTAACAATGGGTTTTCATTAGCTCTTACATCTCCAGCAACAAAATGCTTAGAACTCACACGCACAGCATCTTCCATAAATGGAGCTGAAAGATCTCTTGGATCATTAAACTCCCCTGTTGTTGTATTCCACGGTAGCAATCCTCCACTTGACATCTTAAGCTTACCATCAACAAATGATCGTAGCCAATCGGCCCGTGTATTAGTTGAACCATATATTACTGAAGCGTCTAAGTATGCAGTTACTTCGTTAGCGTATCTTCTTATATTATTCTCATCACTTCCTGTGCCCAGCATACCTCTCGAACGGAACATACCAATAGGGGCTCCATTTTGAGAAAATACTGGATCGTCTTCCGGAATCCTAATGGCTAATGGCTCGGTGAGATCATTGTCAACAAGGACAATGTCGTGATCTAAAAACTGACCAAAAACCCAAATAAAATCACTTAGGTTTTGATCGTCAGAAATAGTTTCTTCTTGGCTAAATAGATAGTTGCTTATATGTCTTGGGTTAGGACGATCTTGACCTGTCATCTCAGAGACTCCGTCTTCAAAGGCAGGTGTCGTAATGAGATAAAGCTCATCTCCTTCAGCTCCCCACTCTGTGTTTTGGCTATTGTTATGAGAGCCCTCAATCGAACGTATAGATTGGCCTATCAATAGAGTATTGATAAAACAAAATAAGATTAAAAAAAATGACCTGACGGCTATCTTCATTGGGTTAAGTCGTAGAACGGTTTTAAGCGACTGCAAATATAGTTAAATATGAATTACGGATAAATGCAATATTTGATATTGTGGGGATGCAAAAACTGGACCACATGGTAGGGTTTCCTCTAAAATCGCAAGCTATCTGACTAATTTACAATCATATATCCATTAAATATATTCGTCATATCCTCATATGATTTTAAATCAAATATGATGAAGATCGAAAAGATTATGTCTGTTAGCTAGCCAAATGTAACTTAGAATAAGACCTCTTACTCCTAAAAACAAAGCAAAGGATATCCAGATGGCATTTTCGGAGTAATGCTGCAAAATAAAATAAGCACAGATATAAAGGATTAAACTCCAAATCATAGAATTGCGCATAAACTTGGATGCTGTAAATCCGATAAATATGCCGTCCCAGATATAGCATGTAAAAGCGACTAAGGGTAAGATGGTCAGCCAAATACGATATCGAGAAATTGCCTCAACGACTTGAGGGTTATCAGAAAATATAGAAGCTATACTGGTATGATGGATACCGAATATCATACTAAAACCTAATGCCAAAGCACCTGCCCACAAAAATGAAAGCTTTATAGACTTCAAAAGCGATGGCCTATTTCTTTGCCCAACAAACCTTCCTACTAAACTTTCCGAAGCATAAGCAAACCCGTCGATGGCGTAAGACATCCAGCTTAAAAATTGAAGCAAAACAACATTTACCGCAAGGATGAGCTCACCTGATAGGCTACTTTGTCTGTAGAAAAACGCGAATGCCGAGGTCAATGCAATCGTCCTAAAAAACAAGTCTCTGTTTACTGAAAAGAAATTAGACCATCCAAAAAGCTCCGGCAATGTGAAAATCTTGAAATCATACCTCTTATTTAGAAAAGCTAAAAGGATCAGAACCCCAAGATATTCTGCTAAAACTGTCCCGAAAGCTACACCCTTAATATCCCATTGAAGAATGACGACGAAGTAGTAGCTTATAATGATGTTACTGACATTCGTAACAATCGTTGCGACAAGAGGAATCACTGAATTCTGCATCCCAAAGAACCATCCAAAGAGACAATAAGTAACTAATGTAGCTGGTGCAGACCAAACTCGTATGTTATAATAGTCCCATACTAAGCCAGCATGCTCACTGCCTACTCCAAGTAAATATAAAGAGATGTGGCCTATGGGTTTTTGAAGCAGAAGAATCAAAAGAGCCAAGCCCAATGCCACTATAATGCCCTTCGAGAGTAGCTGTTGCTGTTCTGATTTATCATCAGCCCCATATGCTTGTGCGACCATGCCAGTCGTCCCCATCCGTAGAAAGCCAAAATTCCAAAAGAAGAAATTAAATATCATGGCGGCAAGACCAATCGCTCCGAGGTGATTAATCGATAGACTTCCCATAAGGGCCACATCGACTGTAGACAACAGTGGTATAGATATATTGCTTAAAATATTGGGAACGGCAAGTCGAAGAATGTCTTTATTCAAGTATGTGGCTCTATCGTAACAAGATCATAGTCATAAGATCCGTTAAAGACCCATGTCTATAGATAATCAGGTATAATAAGACATTATATAAAGAAAAATTAAGATTTTGCGACAGATGAGCAAAGAGAAGCTCCGATATATAGCTAATGAAATTATTTCACTCTTGACTAATAAGAAGTTTATACTAAATATACTTGGGATCATCCTTTTTTTGGCAATAGTGCTATTCGCTGTTTTTACTTGGTTAGGCATCTATACGAATCATGGCCAGAAACTGGAACTTCCTGACTATGTCAATCAACCCGTCTCCGAATCTGCAGAAGACGCAGCATCTCGACTATTTGAAATAATTGTGGAAGACTCTGTGCATATAGTAGGTAAGAAGGGAGGAATCATACAAATCCAAAACCCACCAGGAGGGTCTCTCGTGAAAGAAAATCGAAAAATCTACGTAACCATCACAAAACACACAGCAGACAAGGTTAAGCTAAGCGATATGAGATTCTTTGGAGAAGAATACGATCAGATAGTAGCTCAGCTTAAGTCTCGAAATATTTATACAAAAGTAAAAGAGGAGCGCTTCGACCATTTGACACAGAATTCTGTCTTAGAAGTATGGCACAAGGGTAAAATGGTAATCAACCGTAAGAAAAGCGCCAAAGACCTAATTATAGACAAAGGCGACACTTTAGAATTTGTAATCAGTAGTTCTCAAGGAGGTTCCAGTAAAGTTCTTTCCTTGGTCGGCCAGACAGTGGCTACTGCTAGCTTTGAGCTTCAACCTAGAGGCCTTGAACTTGACATTGATTATGATGGTCAAGTGATAGAAGACAAAGGCAGTTCTATTATAATCAGTCAAGATCCCGCACCTGGGACTTTACTACCTCGCGGAAGTACAATCTCTGTAAAAGTAAAAGCACCTTAATGTTCTAATAACATTAAGTATAATTATTCAGGCACGTTGACTTGGCCTGATCGGATAAGATATACTCCGACCAAGATAACAGCCATGGATGCAATATGCATCCAACCTATAAACTCTCCGTCAAATACACCCCAAAGTATAGCTACAATCGGAATCATGTATGCCACCGTTGATGCGAACACTGCGCTGGTCTCTTGAACGAGTTTATAAAATATAATTAGGGCGAGTGTCGTACTCATCAAAGCAAGTACAACTAATGCTATGAATGAACTTGCTCCATGAGCATGAGACACTATCTTTTCAGGAATAGCAGTGAACGGGATATACATCGCCACTGGTAGCCCAAGTAATACAAAAGAAAAGGCACTTAACCTTATAGGTTCGACATTTTGGAAAAACACTTTAATAAGATTCAAATTGCATCCATAAAGGAATGTTCCAATTATAATCAACAAAGGATATATAAAGGGAATACTCTCTGCACTATCCAAAGGCTTGTCTAAAAGGATAAGTGCAGCCACTCCTGTGAATCCAATCACGGAGCCTAAGACTTGTTTTCTTGAAGTAAGGTTTTTGAAAATAAAAACACCAATAATCAATGTAAATATAGGTATAATGCTATTTAGAATACCACTTGTAGCACTACTGAGTCTTGTCTGAGCAGTTGCGTAAAGAAAGGCAGGGATACCGCTACCTGTCAAAGCAATGATGAGATAGAACCACCATCTATGCCATTCTAACTTCCTGAAGAAATAAATAAAAAATGGAAGAAATGACAACCCAGAAACACCGATCCTAGTCATTGCGACTTCTTCTGGAGTGAAAGCTACGAGCCCTTTTTTAATTAAAAAAAATGAAGTCCCCCATATCAAAGATAGAAAGATGAGTATCGCCCAGTTTTTGAGCTCCTCAGATATAGCCATACTATTTTATAATTTCAATCTAACGAGCACTTGCGTATGCATCCACAGCTTTCCAAACTCTGAATACATTTTGATAGCATATCTTCGCAATATCTTCCTCGCTATATCCTCTCTTCAAAAGTTCAAAAATCAAATTTGGGTATTGGGAAACATCTTTTAAACCTATAGGTAATGTATCTCCAACACCGTCATAGTCTGAACCTATACCAACATGATCGATACCAGCTATACTTACGACATGGTCTATATGGTTAGCAACCATAACAACGTCGGACAAAAGCACTGGGTTATCTTTTTGATATTGCTCCATAAATTCATCTACTCCTTCGTCTCCCCACTTCATCCCCTTCTCCTCCATGATTTTTCTAAGCTCTCCACGTGAAGCGTTTATCCTATCTGCAACTTCTTTATCTAAAAAAGAAGAACCAAAATTAATCTGAATCACTCCGCCATTCTCCCCTAACCTCTTAATCATCTCATCGTTCATGTTACGCTCAAATCCTGGCGTAAACTTTCTGCAAGACGAGTGCGATGCAATCACAGGAACTGGAACAATCTCCATCACATCATAAAAAGTCAGATCAGAAACATGCGATATATCTACCATGATACCAACTCGGTTCATCTCTTTCACCACTTCGTATCCATATGGACTTAGTCCTTGCCATGTACCTGTTGTGTCATATGAGGAATCACAGATCAAATTATCCTTTGAATGAGTCAAGGTGATGTATGAGATTCCTTTATCATTAAAATACTGGATATTAGATAAGTCATCTTCTAAACCTGAACCATTTTCCATACCCATAGGAAGTGATATAATTCCTTGCTTGAATAATCGCTCACAATCTTCAGCTGTATAGGCCATTTGAAATTTAGTAGGGTGAGCATCCGCTATACCTTCAATCATCATGATCAAACTATCGGCGAGTAACTTCGAAGCACCCTTCTCTGCTTGCAAACCAGCAGGCAAATAAATCGACATGAACGGAGCATCTAAACCGCCTTCCTTTGCTCTTTTGTAATCGAAGTCTCCATCACTTGTTTCCAATGGGATACCTAAGTATTCTTTCTCTAACCTGAAGTTCTGAATCTTCAGTCTATATGGAAGATCTACATGACCGTCTGTCAAGATGTATTTATGCGCTAAAGCAATCGCTTGTTCTTTTGTTGGAGATTTAGTTGTAGACTTTGTGGTGTTTTTAGATACGCTACAACTGATGACCAAGAGACTAACCAATAAGATAAGTATATGCTTCATAATCGAATTATTAAATAGTGAAGATGAGATGTTTTAAAAGAAAAGCACCCAACACCTCCCCTTTTTTTGCTACCTATTGTTAGTATGTTAACATTAAAATGACTCTGGACGCACTTGGCATGATTGATTTTCTATTTTTGTCTCACTGTTAAGCACTCGATAAACATAAGATGGCAGAAGTCAAACTAATATCTGGAACCGAATCAAAATACCTCGCAGAACAGATAGCCGAATACTATGGCTATGAACTCTCACCTGTCAAGCTGAATAAGTTCAGTGATGGAGAGATGCAGCCAGTCATCATGGATTCCGTTAGAGGGGCCTATGTCTTCTTTATTCAAAGCACATTTTCACCAGCAGATAACCTACTCGAACTGTTGCTTCTGATTGATAGTGCTAAACGAGCATCTGCAGGCTATATCACAGCAGTTATACCTTACTTTGGTTATGCAAGACAAGACAGAAAGGATAAACCACGCGTACCTATATCAGCAAAGCTTATTGCCAAGATGATCGAAGCTGCAGGCGCTGATCGTGTTGTAACTATGGATTTGCATGCTGAGCAAATACAAGGATTTTTTGATATTCCTGTAGATCACCTGAAAAGTAACGCCATCTTCGTTCCATACTTGAGCAAGCAAGATCTTAGCAATACAATCTTCGCTTCTCCTGATGTAGGAGGGGTAAAACGGGCTAGAAGCTTTGCAAAGCATTTCAATAAAAACTTAGTGATTTGTGATAAAGAACGCGAAGTGGCTAATGAAGTTAAGGCCATAAGTGTGATAGGAGATGTTAAAGGCAAGGATGTCATCCTGATTGATGATATTATAGATACTGCAGGCACACTGTGCAAAGCTGCTAAAGCACTAATGGACGATGGAGCAAAAAGTGTACGCGCTATATGTGCCCATCCTGTTTTGTCTGGCCCAGCATATGAGCGCATTAACAACTCTGTTCTTACAGAATTACTGGTGACAGATACCATACCACTAAGAGAAGAGTCAGATAAAATCAAGGTACTTTCTTGCGGTAAGCTATTCGCTCGTGCTATTAGAAACACACATGAGTTTAGATCGATCGCTGCTTTATTTGTAGAGTAATTAGTTGCCGATTCTAGAGATAAGTTTACATGCTTCTGGTTACTCCTCCATCTACAGCGAGATTAACACCATTGACATATGAGGCTGCTGGACTTGCTAGAAATGCAATCGCCGATCCTATTTCTTGAGCTCTACCTAATCTTTTAGCGGGAATCGTCTCACTAATTCCTTCGATGATGGATTCATAAGAGTTTCCACTTGCCTCTGCTCTCTGACCGAATAACTCTCTAAGCCGTTCTGTATCTGTATACCCAGGAAGTACATTATTAACGGTTATACCATATTGTCCAAGCTCATTTGCCATCGTCTTCGACCAACTAGCCACAGCCCCTCTTATAGTATTTGATACACCAAGATTGTCGATCGGGGTCTTTACGGATATGGAAATAACATTAATAACCCTTCCGTATCCAGCAGCAATCATACCCTTTTGTAGAAGTTTCACAAGGGTGTGATTGCAGATGAGGTGCTGCTGAAACGCCACATCAAATTCGTCTTTTTCAGCTTTCAATATAGGACCAGCAGGAGGTCCACCAGTATTATTTACGAGTATGTGGTAAGGTCTTTTTAACACTAAGCCCTTTACTCTCTTTTTCAAATCAGAAAGCTCTAAAAAATCAGCAACAAGAAAATCATGATCTTGGCCTTTGTCTATGTCCATATCCATCTCTTTGATCACATCAGACATCTTATCTGCACTACGGGAGACCAGAGTTACATTTGCCCCAAGGCTCGCCAATTCGATTGCCGCTGCTTTGCCTATACCACGAGATGCACCACATACGAGCGCATTCTTTCCTAAGAGACTGAGATTCATATCAAGATTTTCATCAAATATGGGGATACCTTAGCTATTATAAAAGCACAATTCCTATTAGGGTCTATCTTTTACATTTTCGATAGTAGATAGCACAATCACCAACTTAATACACTCTTTTAAATATTAAGATGGAGGAATAGTATCTTCTACATTAGCGTTAACCCACTTTAGACATTCATTAAAGTTTTCAAAAATAAATTCTTCAGATACCAGATCTGGAATAATATCAATTCTTTCAAGCATGTAACGAGGCTGTTTCATTAAAGCAACGAGAAGTACAGTTTTGTTCTCTCTGGCCAGATCAACCAAAATATCTTCAATCGCATACAGTCCTGATTGGTCTATATAAGGCATACGATCTAACCTTAAGATAATGGTCGCAGCTGTATCTGGTATCTGATTAAAGAGATACTGGAAATCAGTAGTTGATCCAAAGAATAAAGGCCCTTTAATATGTTTTATAAATACCTCTTCCTTTAGCTTAACGGGAAATTCAAATTCATCAGCCCAAGATTCTTCTTCACCGAGTGATGTAACTGTAGATTGCTCAGCAGTCATATCTCCGATCTTCTTCATAAACATAAGAGAAGCGATAACAAGACCTATCCCCACAGCATAGACAAGATTCCACACAGAGGAAAGTACAAGTACAACAATCATAATTATGACTTCTGCTCTTGGCATATTAGGTATGGCTTTAAGACCTTTGAAGTCCATCACACTGATTCCTAC
>CALHUZ010000245.1 GCA_938039305.1 uncultured Saprospiraceae bacterium | reverse complement strand
GTTTCTGCGAATTTTTCAACTTCAACACCATCTTTCACGGTATAGAACTTAAGCTTAATCATACCATCATCGAAGTATTCTAATTTGGCATATCCCTTCTCCTTATTTGAGAATAAAGCACTTGTTTTCGAAGGAAGAGGTGCTGACTTTGAGCCTGATCCACTTTTGACAAAATGATTTCTTTTTTCAAAAAAATACTGAAGATTATGTTCATGCCCAGATGCGAGTACTACATTATTTCTTCCTTCCAATACACTCAAAATTTCTCGGCGTAGCCTTTGATATGTCGGATGAGGCATATCTTGTTTGGCTCCGAAAGTGGTTCTATAAAATGGATACAAAGACCCTAGTCCCGGAAGTGGTATCCATAGATTAGACCCTAAAGCAGTGAGCGGGAAAAAATGATCCTTCAAGGTATAGTGCCCATTGTGACTTCCATCAGAATAGATAGGATGGTGAAGTGCTATTATGATTTGTCTATCATCATGTTCATCGAGCATCTCTCGAAGCTCTTGCATGATATCTTCTATCTTCTTATTCTTACAATCATTGTTCTCTGACTGCTCTTCAGAATGTGGGTGCAGCCACCATTGACTATCCATCGCAATTAGAGAAATATTCTTACCCAGTTTCTTATGCTCCGGACCAGGACAACCATGATCGGGTATCAATACATCTCCCCTATCCAGAAAGAATTCTACATACTCTTCTTGAGCTCTTATATAATCTATACCATCAGGATGGGCATCATTCCAATCATGATTTCCAGGGATAAAGTAAATTTTACCTTTAAATGATTCTATCGCTTTAAGCTGTACAAGCAATTTCTTTTCTGCCTCTTTTCTATTTTCTATTTCATCTTGTCTATCCTTAGGAGGCAGACCATTATGATATACATTGTCTCCTAAAAATATAATAGCTGAGTTTTTATTCTCTGAAGAAATTCTCTTTTCTAAATTTTCAAACACCTCATCAGTCCCGTCGAGATTGGGTGCTCCTGAATCTCCTATGAGATATACACTATACTTTGGTGCCTCCTGTCCTTTTAAGTTAATTCCTGAAAGAAGGAAAAAGCAAACGAGAATGATGGTATATGGTCGATAATAATTCATGTGGCTATAAGGATATAGTGATTTAGATTGTTCATTCGATGCTTATATAACACCAGATATAATAATGAGGTATCATTAGTTCATCATCACAATTTACTACTTTGGCTCTTGCTAAAAACATCATCTATGAGAATCATTAACTTATTCATTTTTGCTTTCCTTGCAACGATCACTTTTGGTCAGTCAACAACCTATCTATACTGTGGTTCTGTTCTAGACTGTAAGGGAAGTTCAGCTTCTAAACAACAAACCATTATCATTGAAAATAATAAGATAAAGGAAATAGCTAACGGATATCTCACAGCCCCTGATACGGTGATAGTAGTCGATCTAAAAGACAAAACAGTGATGCCTGGATTCATGGATATGCATGTTCATATAGAAGGTCAGAGTAGTCCAAAAAGATATGAGGAAGGCTTTAGAATGAATGACGCAGATGTGGCTTTAAAAGCAACGATCTATTGTAAAAAAACACTGATGGCAGGGTTTACTACTGTTCGTGACTTAGGTGGTTCAGGAGTAAACGTTTCTTTACGAAATGCTATTAATAGAGGTTTTATAAACGGCCCTCGGATCTATACTTGTGAAAAAGGAATAGGAACAACTGGTGGACACGCGGATCCAACTAATGGTCTACGCAAAGATCTCATGCACGATCCAGGACCCAAAGAAGGAGTTATCAATAGCATAGAAGATGCCAAGAAAGCGGTCCGACAGCGATATAAGAATGGTGCAGATGTCATTAAGATCACTGCAACAGGTGGTGTGCTAAGCGTTGCGAAAGATGGTCAAGGACCACAATTCACAGTAGAAGAAGTATCGGCTATCGTAGATGCGGCTAATGATTATGGATATGTCACAGCAGCTCATGCTCATGGCGCAGAAGGAATGAGGCGTGCAGTAGAAGGAGGGATTCATAGTATAGAACACGGTACCTTCATGACGGAAGAGGTAATGACCCTTATGAAAGAAAAAGGCACCTACTTTGTTCCGACTATCTCTGCAGGAAAATTCGTCTACAAGATAGCCCGAGAACGACCGCAGTACTTCCCTGCCATGATCCGCAAGAAGGCTATTGAAATAGGCCCTCAGATTCAAGAAACATTTGCGAAAGCATATGCAGCTGGAGTGAAAATAGCCTTTGGCACAGATACAGGAGTATCGCCTCACGGTGACAACGCCAAGGAGTTCGCTTACATGGTTGAAGCTGGAATGCCAGCTTATGAAGCTATAAAATCAGCGACAGTCGCAGCATCAGATTTATTGAGAATCTCTGATGAATATGGCACACTTGAAGTAGGAAAGATGGCAGATATCATCGCTGTAGATGGAGATCCCCTTCAAGAGATTGAAGTACTTCAGGATGTGAAATTTGTCATGAAAGATGGAATCATTTATAAGCAGTAGAAATTATGTTACAACAATTTGACCCTAGAAATAAGACTATTAAAATCTGGGTAGGTGATCGGCTTTATGCCAGAGAAGATGCCAAGATTTCAGTCTTTGATAGTTCGGTCCAAGGTGGTGATGCTGTCTGGGAAGGTCTAAGAGTCTATCCAGAAGGAATCGTATGTCTCGACCGTCACATGAGACGATTAATGGATTCTGCCCAAGCAATGGCATTTGAAGGCATACCCAGCGAGTCATTCATACGTACTGCTATAAGAGAGACGCTAGCGGCAAATGGCATGGAAAAAGATACGCATATCAGACTCACCTTAACAAGAGGTGATAAGATTACTTCGGGTATGGATCCGCGTGTTAATCAATCTGGATGTTGTCTTATAATTCTTGCCGAATGGAAACCTCCTGTCTATGATAACGATCATGGGATCACGGTCTTTACTTCTACGATCAGAAGAAACAATCCATCCTTTCTTGATTCTAAGATTCATCACTGCAACTTGATCAATAACATCCAAGCTAAGATCCAAGCCAATGTCGCTGGGAAAGATGCTGGTCTGATGTTAGATTATGCTGGGTTTGCAGCAGAGCTTAATGGCACCAATATATTTATGATTAGAGATGGTAAGGTTTATACTCCTCATGCTGACGCATGTCTACATGGTATCACAAGAGGACTGGTCATCCAACTATGTAAAGAGAATGAAATCGAGATAGTCGAAAAGAACATATCTCTTACCGAGCTCTATGCTGCTGACAAAGTGTTCTGCAGCGGAACAATGGGCGAACTCACACCTATCACAGAGATAGATGGTAGGACCATAGCACTAGATGCTGATGGCGGCCTGTTGAACAAGCTGATCCGTTTATTTGAAGAAAATGTACCTAAATATTGCATCCAGCCTTAGCGGCAGATAACACAAATTAAAAATCTGAATTCTTAAACAGTTGTCGCGCTATACTCAAGTATAGACCTAATAGAAGACTGTTTTGGAAAGAAGGAAAACCTAGGTAATGCACTAAGTGCACTCTTCAATCTCTCACATGAACTTTTCCATTCTGGATTATGCTCAATCGCATATTCAGTCTCCAAATGCTCTAAAGCAGGAAGCTCGTTGTAAAGAAATTTAATGATTTGATTAGTCTGGTAGTTGTGCTGCATATGTTGATGTTGGTCCTATAATCCAATGTGGGTTGATGTATGTTGTGATTTATAAACACTTGGCATAGTGAAAATATTGTGCCAGATATATTCACATGATAGGCATATAAGGGTTAAACCCAAATATTTGCTATGGGTAATCTAAACATGCCAGTATATGATTATATGGCAACGGCTATCAACAAATAAAAAAGCATCGCCCTGTATTAAGGGCGATGCTTTATATCTTTTATGCTTCTAAAAGCTGTTAATGGGCGGCTCTTTCACTTACCGAACTCTTGCCCTTCATCCAAAAATATAGAACACCAAAAAGTACTATTAAGACAATCGGAAAGTACATGATGGTAGATAATGTCTCTTGACCAGTAAATAATTCCAGAGCATCACCTGCTAACCCTTCTGCTTCTCCCGCAAGTCTGTTTCCATCAATCCATCTTCCTATGATAGGTTGCATGAAGTAAGATGAAAGCATACCTAGTGCGCCAACAACAGACATTCCCAATGCACCACTTTCAGGTATATAATCTGCTATAAAACCGATCATATTTGGCCAGAAATAAGCGACACCTAATGCATATACTATTGCTACGGCATATACAGCTGGACCTGTGATCTGAGTAAATAGGAATAAACCAACTGTCGCTAAGATCGCTGAGATAAGAAGTACACCAGTAGTATTGAATTGGCTTACTACATTGCCTCCAAAGAATCGAGCCACGGCCATAGTACCTGTGATTAAAGCTAAGACTAACATTGGTGCTGCCCCACTACTCTTAAGAATCAATTCTACCCATTGTGTTGGACCAAATTCTGACTGCGCTGTGAACCACATACACACCAACATAAAGATGAACAATGGTGAAATCATTGCCTTCAAGTTCCCTGATAACGTACCTCCTTCTTCTGTTTTTGACGTTGGCCATTCTTGGCCCCAGAAGAGGTAAGCATAAATAATAGTTGGGATTAGTATCAGCCATATCTGAGCTTGCCAGCTGGTACCTGCTCCTGTCATAAAGTAGGATATCACAGCTCCGATCACTATTCCTCCAGGGAACCACATATGAAATCGATTCATCATCTTGCTCATAGTGTTGCCCTCATAAGTATCGGCAATCATTGGGTTACAAGCAGCTTCAGTACAACCGTTTCCAAGTCCTACTAAAAAGGTTGATATCATTAGTCCCATGTAACTTCCAGAATAGATTGTCATAATTATACCTACAGCATGAGCGAAAAAAGCAAACTGCATGATAGCCTTACCTCCTACTGTGTGATATATCAATCCTCCAACAACCATTGAGATTGGAAATCCAAAGAACCACATTGAATTTATTTGTCCTAATTGCTCAGCATCCAGATTGAGTTCTTCTCCTAGTTGAGGAAGAATCCCTGCTCTTATACTAAATGATAGTGCTGTTGTTATCAGCGCAAAGCAACTACCATAAAAAAGTCGTTTTTCGTTAGTCATAGTTTAGTTTTTCATTTTTTCAGAAATAGACGAAGTGATGAAAGTAGTAAGAATATCGAAAATAAAAGCACCTTGATAATCACATGTTAAACTCTTATAATATGTGCCCGTCAATTGTTTACATTTGTATAACGTAAAAGGACTGTTTATGAACAAAAATCAATATGTAGCCATTATGGCTGGAGGAGTAGGCTCTAGATTTTGGCCAGCTAGCCGAGAGGCGACTCCAAAACAATTTTTAGATATAACAGGTGATGGATCTTCACTTATCCAACAGACAGTCGCTAGACTCAAAAACTTAGTGCCTACCGAAAACATATTTATCATAAGCAATCTCATCTATGCTGATCTCATCTTAGAGCAGCTCCCTATGCTTACCAAGAAGCAACTCCTCTTAGAGCCAAGTCGAAATAACACGGCCCCTTGTGTTGCATATACAGCCCTTCATCTTCAGGCATTAAATCCAGATGCCGTTTTCGCTGTACTGCCAGCAGACCACATTATAAAAAAAGAAGAAGCCTTTGTCACAGCCATGCAGATGGGTTTTGATAAAGCAGCTAAAGAAGATGCAATCGTTACGCTTGGTATCTCCCCTACTCGACCGGATACTGGTTATGGGTATATCAACTATGATAAGCTGTCAGAAAAAGATAGCATTTATAAAGTCAATTCATTCAAAGAGAAACCAAGTGTTGAAGTGGCTCAAAGTTACTTGGACCAAGGAGGTTATGTCTGGAATGCAGGTATCTTCATTTGGTCATGTAAGACTATCCTCAAGAATTTTAGTGAGACTGCACCTCAGATAACCCAGATGCTGAGTAAAGACCTTTCTAAATACGCAACAGAAGACGAGCAAGAATATATAAATGAGGTTTATCCTCAGACAGAGAAGATATCAGTTGATTATGCGATTCTTGAAAAGGCAACCAATGTATATACATTACCAGTTGACATAGGTTGGTCTGATCTCGGAACGTGGAATTCTCTCTATGCATATCTTGATAAAGACGACAACAATAATATTACCCTTTCGGATCACTCAGAAATCAACCAAAGTACCGGCAATTTAATTAGAACGAATAAGCCTAATAAATTGATCGTGGTCAAGGGATTAGAGGATTATGTCGTCATAGATGAAGATGATGTTTTACTCATTTATCCACGTAACGACGAGCAGGAAATCAAGCAAGTAAGATCTTCCCTGAAAGACAAGAGGTTTGAATAAAGGAACATCTTCTACTAGATCAAGAAACAAAAAGAGTATTGCGTTGGTCGCAAATACTTCTTGGAGTATTTATAATTTTCGGATTGGACTTATAAGGTCTTTAATTAATGCTGGTCATGTGGTATATGCCATCGCTCCTCGTGATGACTATTCTGACAAGCTGACAGCGGCAGGAGTTACATACATAGATCTTCCGATGCAAGCTCACTCTACTTCTCCTCTTGAGGATATGAAAATGTTCTTTAGATTATATCAGATATATCGAGCACACCGGTTTGATATGATACTTCATTATACGATCAAAATGAACATCTATGGTGCCATTGCCGCAAAGGCAAATAGGCTTATTTCTATCTCAATAATAACTGGCCTTGGTCGAACATTTCAGTTTTCTAATTTAATACAAAAACTAATCAATAGATTATACAGAGTCAGCGCTTCGTGTGCACAAGAATTATGGTTTTTAAATACGGAAGATGAACAGCGATTCATTGATGAACGAATTGTAAAATCTGAAAAAACATTTGTGCTTCCTTCGGAAGGGGTTAACTTGAGTCGCTTCATTGGAAGTGCACTTAAAGATAAAACCTCAGGAGTAACACGTTTTCTATTTGCTGGAAGACTACTCAAAGACAAGGGCATCTTGGAATTTGTTGAAGCCGCGAAGAGAATTATTCAATTAGAAAAGAAGGTAAAATTTGAAGTGGTTGGATTCGTTAATCCAAACAACTCTATGTCTGTGACATTGTCAGAATTAGAAGAATGGCAAAAACAAGGGTGGATTAATTATCTCGGTTCTCATGAAGACATTCGTCCTTATATCAATCGTTCAGACTGCATAGTATTTCCCTCATACTACCAAGAAGGTGTATCCAGAATTCTTCTTGAAGCTTGTAGTATGTCAAGACCTGTGATCACCACAGATCAAGTTGGATGTCGCGATGTAGTAGAAGACAATGTTAACGGATTGCTAACAACACCTCGATCTGTAGACTCTACAGTAAGAGCGATATTTGACTTTCTAAACCTATCTCATAACGAAAGATTAGCGATGGGCCAGAAAGGAAGACAAAAGGTAAAAGAGAGCTTTGATGAAAATCACATCATCGATATATATTTCGAAAAACTGTTCTGCTACCCTACCAAAGACAATCAAAACAAAGGAGACATCAAGCATGTCACTCAACAATAACTTAGCTTTGCAATAATCTTATGACGAGAGCACAATCATTCAAGGTGTTTTTAAAACACTTCTCTCCAGAAAAACTTCCCATTACTCTTTCTGATGAAAACATTAGTTACTTCGATAGAAAGAATCGTCCTTTAAGTCCTGATGTGATTAGGCAGTTCATCTTGCAAGATCAAGATGCGGAAGAGGAGGACGAAGAGATGACTGAGTATATCGCATGTAATATTATCCCCAAGACAGAGAACTTTTATGCAGTTGTCTATTGGAAAGGAAAACTGTTAGAATATGATTATATCATAGCCTCTTATGATAAGAATGGAGTGCTGCTCAACCGAAAAGTTATAGCTGGACTTAGATCGGATGGAGAGAATGTCAAGCGGTCTGTAGCTACGATAGATAAAGACTGGATAGTCAGTATCATCGCTGGTGAACAAGTGGGACAAGAAGAAAGATATGATCCACTAAGAAGTAAGCTAATGACGATGGAGCTTATGGCTAATGGTGAAATCATATTCAATCACTCTGTCGATTGATCTCTAATACAGCTCAACTTCCTCTCGGCAACAAATATAAATTATGAACTCCCTAATTAAAAATATCTATAGGGAGCAACAACGCCGCATGTCTGTCAATCAGAATCGGCTATCTTAACAAACGGATAAACTTAAATGAGTAATTATAAAAATAAGGATAGCAAAAAGCTTCCTCAAAGGTTTCTTCAAAATGCAATTCTAAAATTGCTTCGCAAAAAACCTGGAAAAGTGTTCTCAACGGGGAACATCACATCCAAACTAAAAACAAAAAATAGTAAGGACTCTGTAAAGAGTGCTTTGATCACTTTGGAAAAAGCAAAAAAGGTCATCTCAAGCAAAGATGGAAAGTATGCAATACATCCAAATTATGCATCAAGTGATAGAAGATCTAAAGGCACAGTACTCCAAGGAAGAGCTGACCTAACCTCATCTGGCGGAGCATATATTATTGTGGATGGCCAAGAACGCGATATCTACGTGCCACCAAAGTTCGTCAATGGAGCATTGGCAGGTGATACAGTAGAAATAGTTGCTAATGTTCAAAAAGGCAGGAGGCCTGAAGGTAAAATAACAAAGATTCTCAAAAGGAAAAGAGTCAACTTCATTGGTACATTTCAAAGTTTCAATAAATACGGATATGTCAATGTTGAAGCACAAAGGATGTCATTGGAAATCAAGATCATGCCTAATCACTTTGGTGAAGCCAATGACGATGACGCAGTTGTTGTTGAAATAATAGAATTTGGAACAGGATCAAAAAAAGAAATCATAGGTAAAGTATTAGAGGTACTAAATACTGATGATCGCAATGACTTTGAGATGAACTCCATTCTAATCAACAATGGTTTTGAAATCATCTTTCCGCCAGAAGTATTAGAAGAAAGTGAAGCACTCTCTGATGATTACCCTGAAGAAGAAATAGCAAAAAGAAAAGATCTAAGAGATACACTTACTTTTACAATTGATCCACATAATGCAAAAGATTTTGATGATGCCATATCATATGAAAAATTAGAAAATGGCGATGTCAATATTGGAGTACATATAGCGGATGTCACACACTTCGTGAGGCCAGGAAGTGCTCTTGATAAAGATGCATACAGCAGATCTACATCAGTCTATCTTGTTGATCGGGTTTGTCCTATGCTTCCAGAAAGAATAAGCAATGAGTTATGTTCTCTTAGACCAAACGAGGATAAGCTAAGCTTCTCTGTCATATTTACATTTGGTGAAAACCATCAATTGAAAGATACATGGATGGGTAAGACCATCATTCATTCTGATAGAAGGTTCACATACGAAGAGGCGCAAGAAGTTTTAGATGGTGAAAGAAAAGAACTTGTTGATGAGTTGATTCATATCAATACTATTGCAAAATCACTCAACAAACAGAGATTCAAAGAGGGCTCAATCAACTTCGAATCAGACGAGGTTAAGTTTGAGTTAGACGAAGATGGAACTCCTATAGGCATTTATAAAAAGACGAGAAAAGATGCTAACAAGCTAATAGAAGAGTATATGCTTTTAGCTAATAAAAGTGTTGCTCGATATATGACAAAGAAAGATGACAAGGAAGTCCCATATATTTATAGAATACACGATACACCAGACCCAGATCGATTGATGGAATTAGCCATACTCGCTTCTGAATTTGGTATCAAGCTCAACTTTGACACACCGAAACATATAACAGAGGCGCTTAATAGTCTGAGTGAACCTGGAGAACAAGAAGACATCTTAAATGTATTAAAACCCATGGCCATCAGGTGTATGTCTAAAGCCGCCTACTCTTCCAATAATATAGGCCACTACGGACTCGGATTTGAATTTTATAGTCATTTCACCTCACCGATACGTCGTTACTCTGATGTGTTAGCACACAGGGTGCTACATGAGAACTTGACGAATATCAAGCGATCAGACAAAACCACTTTAGAGGATAAATGCCTCTACATATCACTAAAAGAACGAGACGCGATAACGGCAGAAAGAGAGTCTATCAAGTACAAGCAAGTCGAGTACTATAGCAGTCGCATCGGAACCATCACAACAGGTATCATCCGAAATATCATCGATAGAGGAATGTTCATAGAGATTGCTGAGAGTCAAGCGGATGGATTCATCCCATTAGATAGCTTAGAAGAGCCAGTAACGATGCATCCAGCTAAAATCAAAATCACAGGGAATAAAACAGCAAAGGTTTGGAGAATAGGTGACGAAGTGCAGATAGAGATCTTAAATGTTGATATGGACAAACGACAAATCGATCTGAGGTTAAACACAGATGAAATGGTAGCCGACACTTTATAATCTGCACTAATGTCTTCATTAGCAGAAAGTTAGCAGATCACCTCTTGATTCTTTAAAGCTAAAATTGTAGTATCTTTGCCGCCCATTTGAAGTAAACGACTTTATGAGTAAGCAGCGCATACTATACGTCACCCAAGAGATGAGTCCCTACACCGTGTTAGGTGAAATCTCAACTATCGTTAATCAATTAGCCCCACATGCATACAACAAAGGGTATGAGGTGAGAGTATTGATGCCTAGATATGGATTGATTAATGAAAGAAGACATAAGCTACATGAAGTGGTAAGATTGTCTGGAATGAATATCATCGTTGATGATGATGATTTTCCATTGATCATTAAGGTTGCATCACTTCCGGGATCAAGAATGCAGGTCTACTTCTTGGACAATGAAGAGTTCTTCAAGAGAAAATTCATCTTCGAAGATGCTGACGAAAAGCCATTCGAAGACAACGCCGATAGAATGGTGTTTTTCTGTAAGGGAGTAATGGAGACAGTTAAGAAGTTTGGCTGGGCTCCAGATATCATACATTGTCATGGCTGGATGACCAGTTTAATACCGATGTATCACAATAAGATATACAAGCAAGATCCTATCTTCCAAGATGCCAAGATGGTCTACTCTGTTAATGATGGATCACTAAGTGAAACCTTTAAAAGCGATTTCTTTGACAAGGCGATGATCAATAATTTAGAAGAAGAAGACCTTGCAGCATATAGAGACGGAGATAAGATCACCCTACATGAAGGTGCTATGAAATACGCCGATGGAATCATAGCTGGAAGCGTTATCAGTGATGAAAGCGTTCAGAAGTCTATAGATGCCTTTGCTAATCCTAAGATTAAGCATGATGATGAGGTGTTTTTAGTTGATTACCTTGAATATTATAAGTCACTTACAAGTAGCTAACTGTTGAGAAAAATTCAGTCCCTCGTTTTTACCCTTTCGTTTCTTTGTCTATTATTCTCTTGTGCCGACCAAACAGATGTTGGTTCAGGGCTTTTAGGCTCGGAAGACCTTGAAGTCACTTTTACAGATGATTTCGATATAGTCTTTACACAAATTGCGCCTACTCCACTGACTCAAAGTAGAGCGCTTAATGCAGATAGAACGCACTCTTTAGGCACACTTACTAGTGCTGCTTTTGGGGAGTCATCTGCTTCATTCTATGTGATTCCCACAGTAGCGGCAAATACAATAGCACCAGACTTCAGAGGAAGCTTTTTGGATTCTATCGCGCTAACCTTTCAGGTTGACACGAGTAGCCTTTATGGAAACCCACTAGCGTTTCATGATATAGAAGTTTTTGAATTAGAAGAGCGCATCGTTGATTTAGACACAATACTGACTGATCAGACATTTAGTATAAAAGATGAACCTCTTGGAGTTGTCAATAGGTTCGTCCCTGGGTTTCTGGACAGTATTTTATTACTCGATTCTGACGGTGATACGATGTATGCGCCAAATGTATTGAGAATACCACTTAACAGAACACGATTTGGGTTTGGGCAAAAGATCTTCTCAGATACGTTAAACAATAATACTGCTGAAGGACTCAACAGTATTCTCAATGGTTTTTATGTTAGGTCTACTTCTAACAATTCATTGTTGCAACTTAATCTCAATGATGCATTTTCGTCCTTGATATTTTACTACAGAGATTCTAGTCTTACAAATCAAAATTACCCTTACAGGTTTGATGATCTCAGACCACAGAACTTCTCATATGATATAAGTGGGTCTGAAGTAGAGCAAAATATCGCTACTCCTACACCAGATGGACTTTTCTATCTACAAGGACAAGCGGGAACGACTATAGAAATCGATATATCTGATGTGAAACAAAAATTTGATGATCCATTTATCAACTTTGCATCAGTTGAGATTTTTGTTCAACAAGATGGCCTTTTTGACAATGCGCTTTTCCCATATCCTCAGGCATTAGACTTATTTGTCTACACCGAAAACGGAGACTTTATACCTGTCATTGACTTGGGCATTGGACAAATAGGAGGCCAGACAGCAGGCGTATTTGATGGAGAAGCTATAGAAGATGGTAATAGTGTAATTTTCAAATACGAGATGAATATCACGAATCACTTAAAAGAGATTTTTAAAGATACTCAACCATCTAAGCTATACTTAATCGTTCGTGATCGCGTTCAAACTCCTAATAGTCTTATTTTGTACGGACCAGACCATCCAACATTAGGTGCAAAATTAAAATTGACTTACACTAAATCTTAATACATGTGTGGTATAGTTGCCTACTTAGGAAGTAGGAAAGCTGCTCCGATCTTATTGGACGGGCTTTATAAGCTAGAATACAGAGGATATGATAGTTCTGGCATATCCGTTATCGAAGATAATCAGATCCAAACCTATAAGTGTCAAGGAAAAGTTGGCGCATTAGATCAAATTATAGATCAGGATAGTATAAAAAGTGGGATAGGCATTGCGCATACAAGATGGGCGACACATGGTGTCCCAAATGATGTCAATGCGCATCCTCACAACTCTCAGGATGGTAGTATCACGCTGGTTCACAACGGTATCATAGAAAACTACCAGACCTGGAAGAAGATACTCATGGAGGCAGGATACACTTTTAAGAGTGAAACTGACACTGAAGTGTTAGCTCACTTGTTAGAATACTTCAAGAAAGAGTACGATCTAAGTACAGAAGAGGCCTTACGGCAAATGCTTAACAAGGTGGTTGGAGCATACGCCCTTGTCATCTTAGATCAAAATGCTCCTGATACAATTTTGGCCGCAAGGAAGAGTAGCCCGCTTGTTGTAGGTCTTGGAGAAAACGAATTTTTCGTTGCTTCAGACGCTACTCCTATCGGACAATATACAGATCAATTCATCTTTCTTGATGACGATCAAATCATCAGCCTTAATGTAAAAGATGGTTATAGGATCTTCTCTTTAGATAATGAAGATGTATTAGGTGAGATTAAAGAGATAGATGTTAAGGTTGAAGAGATAGAGAAAGGAGGCTATCCTCACTTCATGCTTAAAGAGATACATCAGCAGGCTCAGACTGTAGCTGATAGTATGAGAGGACGATTCAATCTTAAAGAAAGACGAGTATCCGTGGGTGGGCTGTTAGACCACATCGATAAGATCAGCAAGATGGAAAGACTGATTCTTGTGGCTTGTGGTACTTCGTGGCACACGGCACTAGTAGCTGAATATTTATTTGAGGAAATAGCTCGAATCCCTTGTGAAGTAGAGTATGCTTCTGAGTTCAGATATCGAAATCCGATTATAGACGAAGGAGATATGGTTATAGCTATATCGCAATCTGGAGAAACGGCAGATACGATCGCTGCTCTCAACATAGCTAAGGAAAGAGGAGCCATGACCTATGGCATCGTTAATGCTGTTGGATCAAGTATAACAAGGATTACTGATACTGGAACGTATACACATGCAGGTCCTGAAATAGGTGTTGCGTCTACAAAAGCTTTCACGAGCCAATTGACAGTATTGACCCTTATGGCCATACAGTTAGGAAAGCATAATGGCAAAATAAATGATGAAGAATACCAATCTTACTTAGAGTCACTTGATACACTATCAGTCAAAGCTGGCCAGATTTTGGTTCAGGATGACAAAATAAAGTATATTGCATCTGAAATAAAGAGTGCTAACAACGCTCTTTATCTTGGACGAGGGGTTAACTTCCCGGTAGCACTAGAGGGTGCTTTGAAGCTGAAAGAGATATCATACATCCATGCTGAGGGTTATCCAGCAGCAGAAATGAAGCATGGACCTATAGCCTTAATAGACCTATATATGCCGGTCATAGTCATAGCGACTAATGAAAGCATCCAAGACAAATTAATTAGTAACATTGAAGAAGTAAAAGCGAGAAAAGGTATCATCATCGCCGTCATTAATGAAGGTGATGAAAGATTAAAATCCTTAGCTGATTACTATATCGAAGTTCCACAAATAAAAGAAGCGTTATCGCCTATACTTTCTGTCATACCTCTTCAGCTACTCGCTTATCATATAGCAGTAATGAGAGGTTGCGATGTAGATCAGCCCAGAAACTTGGCTAAATCAGTAACAGTAGAATAATCATGAGCACAGAAAATATGTTGTACAATTCTCAGATGGATAATCTTATTATCTCTGAGTATGGTCGCAATATCCAAAACATGATCCTTACCATCAAAAGTGAAAAGGACGTGATCAAAAGACAACAGTGCGCAGAGGCTATAGTAGACCTTATGCATCAGATGCACCCAACAGATAAGAACAGTCCAGATTCAAAACAGAAGCTTTGGAGACACTTGTTTAAAATAGCTGACTTTGATATAAACGTCGTACCACCAGGTGGAGTCATTCCAACTCCAGAGAATATTAAGATTGAACCAATAGCGATAGAGTATCCTGCCAATCTCAGAAAATTTCGACACTACGGCCAGAATGTGCAAACACTGGTGAAGAAGGCTGTTGAGATGGAGGATGATGAAAAGCGAGAAGAGTTCGTTATGATCATCGCAGCATATATGAAGCTGGCATATCGTACATGGAATAGAGAACATTTTGTAAGTGATGATGTCATCAAGCAAGACTTGCATACTATGTCTGAAGGAAAAATCACTATTTCTGAAGATGACAATATCGTTGTAACTGCTCCAATGCCTTCTTCTAATCAATTTAAGAGACGCAAGGGAGACAATAGAAACAACAACAATAGAAGGAACAACAACAATCGCAATAACAATCGCGGTGGTGGCGGTAGATCAAACAACAATCGCAATAATAGAAGACGATAAAATAACCCAATACCTTCCCAAGTTTATAATTACCTAATTGAAAAGATAAGATAGGTGTCAGTGACACAACAGCTTATCCTAAACACTATTAATGGGAGAATTTAATTCATTTCGCGTAAGCGGAAATGCCTCTTTGAATGGGGCTATTACGCCACAAGGGGCAAAAAACGAAGCACTTCAGATCATATCAGCAGTCTTACTCACTAAGGGTAAGATGAAAATCACAAATATTCCTGATATCCTAGATGTACGGAGACTTATCGAACTGATCGAAGGGCTCGGAGTAAAATGTACTCGTCTTAATGCTAACGACTATGTCTTTGAAGCGGATCAGATAGACCTCGATTATCTCGCTAGTCAAGAATATCAAAATAACGCAAAACGTATCAGAGGATCTGTGATGCTACTTGGACCACTTATCGCAAGATTTGGTAAAGCTTATATGCCAAAGCCAGGTGGTGATAAAATAGGCAGACGTAGGATTGACACACACCTTCATGGCTTCCACAAACTTGGTGCAGAGTTTAAGTTTGATCAAGAAAGAGAAAGCTACTACCTCGGTGGAAAAGACTTAAAAGGTTGCTATATATTAATGGATGAAATCTCCGTAACAGGTACAGCGAACATCGTTATGGCCGCTTCTCTAATACCAGGAGAAACGATTATATACAATGCAGCCTGTGAGCCATATCTGCAGCAACTCTGTAAGATGCTCGTCCGTATGGGAGCAAAGATCGAAGGAATAGGATCTAATAGACTCACTATAACTGGTGTCTCAGAATTAGGCGGAACAGATCATGAAGTGATGCCTGATTTTATAGAGATAGGTAGCTTCATCGCTCTTTCTGCCATGACACAATCGGAACTGACCATCACTGGAGCAGGCAAAGCTGACCTGGGTATTATCCCTGGTGTTTTTAAAAACTTAGGCATAAACCTTCAATGGTCTGGTGAGGATCTAATTGTAAAAGGTCAAGAACCTTATGAGATTCAAAACTTCATAGATGGATCTATTCTAACGGTTTATGATGCACCATGGCCAGGATTCACACCAGACTTAATCAGTATCATTCTTGTGATGTGTACCCAGGCTAAAGGAAGTGTCTTAATCCATCAGAAGATGTTTGAAAGCCGTCTTTTCTTTGTAGATAAGTTAATTGATATGGGCGCTCAGATCATACTTTGTGATCCACATAGAGCTACTGTGATAGGTCTCGAACGCAAACAAAAGCTTAGAGCAATAGAAATGACTTCGCCAGACATTAGGGCTGGTGTATCATTGTTGATCGCAGCTCTTTCTGCTGAAGGAACAAGCATCATACACAACATACAGCAGATAGACAGAGGGTACGAGCGCATAGATGAAAGACTCAATGCGCTTGGCGCAAATATCGAGCGGGTTCATCTCTAAATGACCTTCTTTTCTTTTAGGACTTTCTTGTGGTCATGAAGTCAATGAGCTCACTAAGAGCTTTACGACTTTCATTTGCAGGAAGCTGACTTAAGATGTTGTGGGCTTCATTTCGATATGACAACATCTTTTCCGCAGCGTATTCTATGCCTTTATAGTCTTTGACAAACTGCATGATTTCAATCCGAGTACTTCTCTTTTCGGCTTTCTTCTTGAGCAGTGAAAGGATGTGCTTTGCTTGGCCTTTATCTGATTGATCAAGCGCATAAATCAATGGAAGCGTCAGCTTTTTTTCTTTGATATCATTTCCAGTAGGCTTGCCCACATTCGCATAGCCATAATCAAACAAGTCATCCTTAATCTGATATGCCATGCCAGCTGCCATACCAAAGTCTGTCATAGCTTGGATGTGATCTTTATCCCTTGTGACACTTGCCGCTCCTGCCGCGCAAGATGCCGCGAGCATCGAAGCAGTCTTTTGGCGAATTATCTCGTAGTAGACTTCTTCTGTGATATCAAGTTTTCTAGATTTCTCCAGCTGTAACAATTCGCCCTCACTCATCTCTTCAACTGCCTTCGAAATGATCTGAAGCATGTCGTACTGTTCGTGCTTCAAAGCAAGCAGTAAGCCTCTTGCCAATAGAAAGTCACCTACAAGTACCGCAATCTTGTTTTTCCAGATAGCATTGATAGAAAAGAAGCCACGCCTCATATAAGCGTCGTCAACGACATCATCGTGGACAAGCGTCATAGTGTGTAGCAATTCGATTAAAGACGCAGCTACGTGTGTCTCCATGCGTATATCTCCAAAGACCTTTGCGCTTAGAAAAACCAACATCGGTCTTACTTGCTTTCCTTTGCGCTTAACTATGTAATGTGTAATTCTATCCAACAACGGGACAGAAGTCTTCATCGAAGCAGCAAAGTGCTTTTCAAACTCTTGGAGCTCAGCCTTAATAGGTCTCTGTAATTCTTTAAGTGAAGACATGTTAGTCTATTACAACAAGACCGCTCGTCATGAGCGGTCTTGTTAAATCTTATAAGCTATAACTATGGATGAAATTATAAGTTTATTCTTTAGGATCTTCTTTTGTTTCAAATGTCGTGAAAAGACCATTGTTCTTCTCCCACATAATTCTATCCTTAATATTGATATCACCATTCATATCATAGTCCTCAAAAAAGTAACTACTGTTAGCTCCATTATTTTGAAGCCACAGTGTCAGGTCCCTCGCATTGATATCTATATCTGAAGATAACTCTATAACCAATTCTCCATTTCCACCGACCATCATGTAGCGTCCTTGATCATCTTGGATCTGACCTACACCAAGTATAGAAGTATATGAATTCTGAGCCGTAAAGTCATAACTAATCACTCCATCAACTAGTTGTACTTTATCTGTTGACATAACAGGCAAGTGATTACGATGCTCGACTACAATATAGTATCCTCTTCCATAAGTTCTTTCTAAAGCCAAAGGACTAAAGAATTCTATAGTACCATCATAATATAAAAGGCCTGCTCCTCTCCAAACTTCTGTCGCCTTGGTAGCCTCTCCTCGAAGACTCACTAAAACCCAATCAACAACATCTGAATCATAGATAGTTTCTCCTGAAGAACTCTTTGGTAGTTTTGTTCCCTCTTTACCCTCATAGAACCAAGGTGCTTGGTTAAATGGTTGCCCAGCCTCAGTGGATGTTCCAAAGAATGTCTCTGGTTGTTGTCCTGGTAGATATCCTCCATCATTGAGTTCTGTACTCATGAGTCCATCTGGGGTGCATGCTCCTTCAAGCATCACTTTTATATTGAGGTCTGAAGTTGTTACTCCTTCGGTTTCTGGGAGGTCCTCATCTTCACATTCAGTACTTACTTCATATATAGTCGAAGTGATACAGCCCTCTTCACTTCTTACATAAAGTGTATATGTCCCAGAATCAAGATTGTTGAATTCTCGAGTTGAACCAAAGAAGACACCATCTATGCTGTAAGACAATGTAGAGTCTTCAGAATTTATAATTATTGCTCCATCATTTTTTTCACACGTAGCTGGAATAATACTAACTAAATCAGTGCTCAATTGCTTTTCACTTTCTATTATAATTGAATCTCCTTCATAACAACCATTTTCGTCTCTATAAGTAACATTGTAAAGACCTTCTGATAAATTCCAGAATGTTGAATCCTCTTGAAAATTGATGCCGTCCAAACTAAGCATGGTGCCCATGGAGTGACCTGAACCTGATATAGCTCCATTATTAAAATCAGGGCAGGATGCATTAAACAATGTTGTTAGAGTCACATCAAAAGTGCTGTCACTGATACAAGTAGCATCCAAACAATCTATCAATCCATCTCCATTGTCATCTATGTTATTATTACAGATTTCTACACTACCTGATTGGACTGTATCTCCATTGTTACTATTTTCATTTTCTCCCAAGTCACTGGTTTCACAACCTTCAACTAGTCCAATTGTAATCTCAATAACTGTAGTATCACAACTACCAAAAGCATTTAAAAAATAATCTCCTGGAGGCAAAGAATCATTATCAATATCAAATGATTCTGACAACGTTGTTATAGAATAAACATAGCCTGAATCCGAATCAAAAATTGTGATCTTCCCAGTATGATTATTGCAATCACTATCTGTGGCAGAATAAGTTACAGACTGATTGATACAATTAGCATTACTACAACAATCGCTATCCAAACAATCTACAAGTCCATCTCCGTCATCATCGATTCCGTTGTCGCAAATTTCAGTAGCATTACAATTTTCAATATTCTCAATTGAGAATAAGATGCCAACCGTATCACATAGAGCATCTGCATTAATAAAGTAATTCCCTACTGAGAGGGAATCAACAGAAATATCAATCGTATCAAATGTCGCTGCGTTTGTTACATAATAATATACAGTGCTGACAGGATCTATTATCGTTATTTTTCCAGTATTGCTTCCACACTCGCTATTTGTTATTTCGTATTCAAAACTGCCTGTAAAGCAAGTTTGTAAACCACAGCAGTCGTTGTCTTCACAATCGACTAGTCCATCTCCATCGTCATCTATACCATTATCGCAAATTTCAATTTTAGGAAGGATTTCAGCTCTACACAACTCGCTGCAATCGTCATCATCACAATCTACCAAACCATCACCATCATCATCGATTCCGTTATCACAGGTCTCCTTACAATTTTCACCAGTGACGATAACACTCAATTCACTGAGACATCCATATTGAGTTTGAACTCCAATTATATGAGGTCCTGTTGTTAAGTTTTCGTATCTCTTAACAAGGGAGAATTCTCCGCCATTCAGATTATATAAAAGAGTGTTGTCTATACTATTAATTGTAATGACCCCATTATCATTATCAGGACATGTAGCCTTACTTACGAGTATTTCTGGACCAAATGAAATAGATAATTCTGGAGTCAAAAGTTGATCGGATGCTTCTGAGGAGCTGAATACCATCGTTCTAAAAGAATCATCTTCTGTTTGTTGGCGCAACATGAATCCATAGAACGGTAAATCGTCGTTAATTACTTCATTTAAAAGTTCTGTTACTTCTGCTTCTATTTTTCTATAATCATTGTTCGCAGTTATTATAACACTTGGCAGTTCTAGGAAAGCTGGTTGATTATCCCATGTAACCACATTCTCGTCCCAAGGTTCTGTGACTAAGTGTATCTCAACTGAATTATTGCCGTATTGGCCTCCCTGTGAGGCAGTATTATTTGGTTCTTCATAAAAAGTCAGTATAGCTTTTTCAATATTGGAATTATCTTGGCTAAGAATATTCTCAATAGGAAAAGTTATTAAACTTCTTATCTTTCCTTCTATAACCCCTTTGCATTCGCATTGTTCTGTTATGACATCATTCGCTGTAAGCGGGTTCCCATCGTTACAACTTGCTCCAACTTGTTCTTCTCCACTACAAAATCGGTCAAAATCTCCTCCCCAAGCCAGACCTTCATTTCGAAAATTGACCAATTGGATATCGCAAAACATAGGTCTTAGATCCTCTGGGAAACATCCATCTAGTAGATTGTTATTAACTAAAAGAACTTGCATGCTTTCAAGTTGTGAGAAGCTTTCTGGTATTCTACCACTCAGAACGTTTGCACGAAGAACTAATCGATTTAGATTAGTCAATTTCCCAATATCACTTGGAATTTCACCTGAAAGTCGATTATCATTCAAAGTTAAATCCCATAGCTGGGTCAAATCAGAAATAGCATTTGGTATTTGTCCTTCTAATTGATTGTGATCCAATCTTAAAACTTCCAAAGTCTTGAGTCTTCCAATTTTAGGAGATATTGTGCCTGACAACCGATTCCACCCCAAGTTAAAGTGAGTTATATTTTTCAGTGAGTAGATCTCATCTGGTATAGCACCAAGTAAATTATTGCCTTCCTGTGATAAACTAAAACTTCTATTATTACAATCAACACGTCCATCAAGATCTATACATTCAACACATCCATTACTATCCAATAATATCCCATACCAATCATTCATCGGTTGACTAAGATTCCACGTATTAGTCCAGTTAGGCCCTCCTGTACTGTTGTATAATTCTACTAGAGATAAAGAATCTCTTATGCGACATGTTAGATTAGATATTAGGGTACCTACGCACTCACAATCTTCAGTTATTACATCATATTCTGTATTTGGATTACTATCATCACACGATGTACCAATTCGTTCTCCTCCTCCACAGATATCATTTTCTATTTGATCATCTCCTGGTAGGTCTTCGATCCCTGACTGAATATTAAGGGAAGATAGAGAACCATAATTCTGGTCTGATTCATTCGTGGAGCTTATTACAAGTGCATCTTTACCATCATCGATATCTAGTTTAAAGACTTGATTTCCTTCTATATTTTCCTGGCAATCATTGTCAGCACAATCTACAAGACCGTCTCCGTCATCATCAATGCCATTTGTACAATCCTCCACTTCCAAACAAGTCTCTGTAAAGCCGATAGTAAAGTCTACTACACTGGTGTCACAATTTCCAAGCGTAAAAAGCATATAGTTACCAGCAGGAATAGTATCATCGTTTATACTATACCGTTTCGTCGTTTCAGACATGATATAATAGCTAAGTGATGGATTAGGATTAGAGATCACTATTGAGCCGGTATTAGCTGTACACAAACTATTAATCACATCAAATTGAGATGTTATATTTAGGCATGAACTTTCTCCACAGCAATCTCTATCATCACAATCCACTAAACCATCTCCATCATCATCTATTCCATTAAAACAGTCTTCAATTAATATGCAGGTTTCAGTAAATCCAATTGCAAAACCAATTTCAATAGTATCGCATAAGCCTAAGGCAGACAACGTATAATCACCCATTGGCAAGTTGTCTGCATCAATGTCAAAAACAGGACCTGAGTTCAGCGTTGTAAAGTATTGGGTTGAGGAATCAGGATTTACTATAATTACCTGTCCTGTATTTGCGTCACACGAACTGTTGATTATATCAAATTCCAAAGCATCAGAACTATTTATTAATGTACCAACACAATTACAAGCTGCATTATAAACATCATTAACAGTGCAAGGATTGGAGTCATCACAAGGTGTTCCGATAACCCAATCATCAACTCCAGGACATACATCTACATCGTCACAAATGTTATCATCGTCAGCGTCAGATCCTTTCGGTATGGTAACTATAATACCATGATGACATCCATCCGCATCTCTAAATCCAAGATTATAAGATAAGGCACCAAGACCAGTAAATACTTTTGAAGATTGATATGTAGCTCCTCCGTCAATCGTATATGTCACATCTGGAGACAAGCCCGATACTTCAAATGATCCATTAGTATAATTAGGACAATCTGAGGCCTGAATATTTATAATCTGAGGGCCTGCTGGGTCTACAACATTACAATCATTATCATCACAATCTACAAGACCGTCTTCGTCGTCATCAATATTGTTATTACAAATTTCTTTACAGATTTCTCTATCCACGTTTAAGTCCAAATAATGTACACATCCAAGAGCTGACTTTATAGCAACAACATAGTCCCTAGGTGCTAAAGCCGTAAATTGGTAAGAAGAAATGAAGTTCTGTCCGCCATCTATACTATACTGAAAGCTAGGGTCTTGAGCGATGCCATAGAACCTTATAATACCATTATCTCCTCCACTACAAGTCGCATCAGTGACTTCTAATATAATATCAAGATTATCTAAAACAGCGATGAGTTCTGTTGTGATACAATCTGGGTCTTCACAATCTACGAGTCCATCAAAATCATTGTCTCTTCCATCACTACACTTTTCAACTGTGTTTTCAAAAGGCTCACAATACTCAGGAAGTAAGTCTCTACAATTCGTGTCTTTACAGTCCACAAGGCCATCGAAATCATTGTCAATTCCATCTTTACATGCTTCCACTGTATACTCAGCACAAACTATAAAACTCTGACAATCGGGATCTGCACAATCCACCAGGCCGTCACCGTCATTGTCTCTACCATCAACACATGTAAAAGGAGAGTTCTCAATACATGATGCTGCACCATCGCAACTATTATCTTCGCAATCTATGAGACCATCTCCATCATTGTCAATTCCATCATTGCAATTAGCGCCTCTTTCAAAACAAATAGTAAATGCAAAACAATCGGGATCATAGCAATCTACAAGTCCATCTCCGTCATTATCTGTGAGATCATTACATGCAATTAATGTACTTTCAGTACAGTTTATTAGAGCTGTACATTCTTCATCTGCGCAATCTATTAGACCATCTCCATCATTGTCAATTCCATCCATACATAGACTGATGGAATTTTCAAAAGTCATACACATCATATCTTCTGGCCCAAATACAAAATGAGCTCTTCCTTTAAAATCAAAGTCCGCACAGATATCATGATTCTCTATGCAATTGACAATTAGAAAAAGATCAGATGTGCCAGGAATGATGATACTTAGGTCTAAATAATCTGGACTTGCTGGATTAGAAACCTCAGCCACCAAGGTATGTATTCGATAAAGACCAGTCTCATTGACTCTAAAATTTCTATGGCCTATGCTGTAATCTATTATAACTAAATCTTCATTGGTCAGAATAAATACTTCTTCAAAACTC
>CALHUZ010000244.1 GCA_938039305.1 uncultured Saprospiraceae bacterium | reverse complement strand
TCGAAACACACTTTCAGAATATTCTCCATCTCTGTTGACATATCTGTATGCTCCCTTCTCATGCATCGAGAGTTTTTTGTGCTTGATGCTCCCCGTGTGATCACCGATATAAAAATTGTCAATTGTTTTAAGAACGGCTTGGCGATCTGAAAAATCTCTTTCTATTGAAGGCTCTTCAGAACTGCCCGCCATTTTTTGCGCATTCAAAGAAGATGTGAATAGGATTAGAATAGATAGATAAAGTAATGATTGAAGTAGATGTTTCATATTTGTGTTTTGTAAATAGTGCTGAATAAGTTCATTTCCGCTTCTAAGATATTTCAGATTAGTCTGGCTTATAATTATTTTATATGACGAAGCACTGACCATATACGTAAGAGCTTTAAGTGTATAAGAATGGCAAAGCCGCATGCTTGAGCGAGCACTGCACTTTTAATATAGACTGGTGTTTAATCGAGAATTTTAATTCTTCAATTCTTGATAAAACTTCCCCACATACTCTACCCATGCATCCGGACTTCCCAATTGACAGAAGTGGCCAAGTCCCTTCATGATCGTTAGCTTTGCATCCTTGCAGACATGCTCTTTCAGATAGTGAGCCATTTCAATTCTGGCTACAGCGTCATCATCGCCCCAGCAAAGATGAATCGGTAAGGTGCATTCTCCAAGTGCTGGTAACCAACGAGTTTGCTCAAAGCGCTTTCTATCGTTGAGGTATTTGATGGTGAGATAGGTTTTGCGATGTCCGTCTTTCAAGGTGTTCGCCTCCCAAAGTCTATCGATCTCTTCTGAAGAGAGATTGTCGTTGCCATGAGCACTGCGCACTTGCTGATGGAAGACCTTCTCTGTCGTCAGTTTATTGGCAAAGCGGCCGTATTTAGAAAGCAAGAGTTTCTGCGTGATCCGCAAATTGGCTAAGCCAAGTACCATGCTGCCATTTGTAAAAGTGAGACTCTGTAGCCCATCAGAAAACCAAGCGGGCAAGATGTCTTGTTGATGTCTAACGACGATCTCTGTGGCAACACTATCGCCCATATCATGAGAGAGCATGTGACCTCCCGTGATTCCGAATTGCTTCCAAACCGCAAGCACCATATCTGCTTGCTCAAATAGCGAATAAGTATATCCTTCTGCCGGCTTATCGCTCAGCCCATATCCCAACATATCAAATAGGACAATCCGATCAAAGAGCTCTGACATGCCATCAAGGATAGCATGATAGGAGTAAGATGACTCTGGAAAGCCATGAATCAAAAGCAGTGTTTTGTCTGGAGTGGCATTTGTATCACCTATTTGCTTGACAAAGACCTGATGGTTGAAAGGGCCATATGAGATATAGGAGCCCGAAGCTTGCCATTCGGATAGTTGTGGTGATAGTGTAGCAGTCATGTGGTTTCGTTATCTAAGAGCTAAGATACAAGGATGACGGATATTAGATTGATTATATGGTTTGGATGATCAAAGTGTGTTCATCCAATTCAGTAGCGATTATATGACTCGAAATGATAAGTTTCAAGACGGAGTTCTCGTTGTATGTATAATCTATATCTTGGAGTAGTTAAGAGGAAGAAATGGAATATATAGAAGAGCAAATATTTGAACAGCGAGACTATACGGAGATTGCTCTTGCGATTGGCGATTATGAAGGCTGTAGATTCATGAATTGCAACTTTACAAACTCTCAACTATCAGAAGTTAGATTCATACAGTGCGAGTTTGTGGATTGTAATCTTAGTGGCGTGTTGTTGCATCAAACTTCGTTTCAAGGTGTGAAGTTCAAGGATTGCAAGATGTTGGGTATCCAATTTGAGAGTTGTAATGAATTTCTTCTTTCATTTGAATTTGAAGGCTGCACGCTTAATCACTCTTCTTTTCTTCAGAGTAAAATAAGAAAGACGCTCTTTAAAGACACTCAGCTGCAAGAAGTAGATTTTTCAGAATGTGATTTGTCTGAAGCTACCTTTGATGAATGTGACTTGAATAGAACAATTTTTGAACAAACGATTATCGAAAAAACTGACTTTAGTACCTCTTATGGTTATTCTATCGATCCAGAAATGAATCGGATGAAAGGAGCGATATTCTCACAAGATGGAATTGTGGGACTGTTGGAGAAGTATAATATTGAAATAAAGTGATCACTAAGAAGAGAGACAAGAACAGATGAAGTATTTACTTGAAGGCGAGAGAAGTGAACGGATTTTATTTCGAAAAATAGCATTATCTGATTTTGATAGTTGGCTAAAGTTTCATGCGAACCCAGAGACTTCGTTACATTGGAATACAACGAGGAAGTCGCCCAAGGTAGAGTGCGAACAGTGGTATGAAACACAATTTCGTAGATATGAGAATGACATGGGTGGTATGAATGCTTTGGTCGAAGAGGAAAGCGGCAAGCTAATCGGACATTGTGGTCTATTGGTTCAAACAGTAGACGAGGTTACAGAGCTCGAAATAGGATATTCGCTATTGTCTGAATTTTGGAATCGTGGATTTGCTACTGAAGCGGCAAAAAAATGTATGGATGTTGCTTTCGAAAGAAAGTACGCTGAAAGTTTGATATCTATAATCAGCATAACGAATACTCCTTCTGAGAAAGTGGCGATTAAAAATGGAATGAAGAAAACCAAGCAAACTAATTATAAAGGGAATGCTGTTAATATTTTTAGGATTACTGAGAGTGAATGGATTAGGCTAAATGAGTAATGAGTACTGTTTGGTAACTCAATTATTAGACAATAAAAACGTAAGAATGAATTCTAAGATGCTATTAGTTCTTGTTGTATTATTTGCTTCAAGCATCATTTGTCATGCTCAAGTGGAATACTTAAGATTAAGCCCAGCTCAGAAGATAGAGCAAAGGGTGGGCATGACAGACATGATATTAGAATTTTCCAGACCTCAAATGAATGATAGGAAAGTATTTGGAGCACTTGTTCCTTATGGAAAGTTTTGGAGGACTGGAGCCAACGAGAATACAACTTTGGCTTTTGATCATAGAATAAAGATCGGTGAGACGGAAGTTGAAGATGGAAAGTATGCTTTGATCACTAAGCCGATGAAAAGTGAATGGGAGATTTACTTGTATACTGATATAAACAATCTGGATGTTCCTAATCCTATCGATTCTACTAAGCTTATATATCTTACAACTGTGCCTGTCTTAGAAAGAGTCGATGTTGCGGAGGCGCTGGTTATAAACTTTTATAATCTCACTGAGACCACGGCAGATCTCGGTATCGATTGGGAAAGAACTGGAGTTAGAATTCCTATTTCGTTCTTTACAAGAGAGGCTATGGAAAAGAAGATTGAAGTAGAATTCAAGCAGAATGTATTTGATTATAGTATAGCAGCAAGTTATTATTATCAAAGGGGAATTGAACTGGACAAAGCTAAAGAATTGAAAGAGTTAGCAATGAGTCTTAAAGAAACATTGAATGCATGGGACTATCATAGTTATGGTGCTATCCTTCATAAAATGGGTAACAAAAAGGAAGCTTTAAAAAATATTGAACTATCTCTAAAACTTGCTCAAGAAACGCAGAATAATTATTTGATAACTGAGTGTGAGAAATTGTTAGAAGAGCTAAAAGGTAAGTAGGTCGTAAAGCAAATTGTTCAAAGCATAATTATTGCAAGCCCCAGAGGGGCGATATACCAATAGACGAAGGTTTAAACTTTCGGTATATGAATAGCGCAAAAGCTTTCTTGCTCCACATCGACAAGCAGTAGTTTGTCGTTCGTTCATTGAGTGACTTTAGTCACTCAAGTCTCGCAGAGCATGTTCACTCATTACCAAAAACCATTACAACAACAGGATTGGTCATTCACATTCGTTGCCCTTTTCAGTTCTAAATTATATTTACCTTGAGTGATCTAAAGAAAAAAATGGCGAACAACCTTAGTACATATCTCGAATCAAAATTTAGATTCTCAACCGAGGAGATAGATCTTATCAAAGGCTGCTTTACTGAAAAGACTATAGCAAAGAAAGATTTCTTTCTTAAACCCATTCTTGTTGAAGGGCTTGAAGAGATTTTCAAATATGAAAGAGTATGTTGTCTATGCACCTTCACCAATAGTTAGGTTGATGATTCAATTGTCGAGTTGGATTAATAAACCTAATAGAGTAATAAAGAAAAAGGAACTTCTACTCTCGGAGTATCTTCAGAAGTAACTGATCAAGAATCTTATAGCCCTTTGAAAGAAGAAAGTTAGAAGCACTTCCGAAGCTTTTTGAACCTACTACAAAGTAGTTAATATCAGTTACGTATGTATCAGATAGTTGATAAGATACCGTGTCACAGCTATTTACTGAAGGGTTCGCCTTATCTGCCAGATGTATGGGGCATTGGTATCGTGCGTCAAGAGCGACGTCAAAATTGTTGATCAATTTATAATCTGGTTTCGCACCTATATTGGAAATCAAGTAATTGATATTTGAGAAACTTTTACCATCTTTTGATTTTAACGTAAGTGAGCTATTATCAACGTTTATAGTTTCTATGTTAAACGAAGGTGTCAATTGTACTCTTTCATTCTTTATAAATTCTTGGACTTGACTTTCGAGAAGAGCACTCCTTCCACCTACTTGGCTTAATCCAAATTTTGGTTGTACCCCTCTGATGATCCAATTGATCTGCAGCGATGGCTGCTCTGCCAATGCGAGTATAGAGTTCATCGCAGAATGGCCATTGCCAATGACGGCTATATTATCTCCGTCTTTCAATGAAGAGATGAAACCTTGATCAGGTATGCCTGAGTAGATTAGGTCGTCCAATTCAGTTGCTCCATAAGAAATGATTGATTTTGGTGTAGCCCATGTACCTGATGCATCTATGACTTGATCACATCGGATGTTAAGTTCTTGGCCACCTTGATGGTATGAAATCGTAAACTCTTTATTTTTATGCTTGATAGAAACTACTTCAGTCTTAAGTAGTAATTGCTCAGCTGAAAATAACTCTGTTATTCTAAAGAGATAGTCTTTTGTAAATGAACTACCTGTGGGATACTCAATAGGAAGCTCCATTCCTAATCCATGTTTCTTAAGTATTTCTATGCTAAATGCATCCACACTCTCTGGCCAACTTGTGAACAAAGGGACATGCCCCCAGTCCATCATGTTAGCACCTGGTGAGTCACCTTTTTCTATAATTATAAAAGGTATATCATGATGATGTAATCTTGAAGCCATAGCTAATCCAATTGGCCCTGCACCTATGATTACTACTTTGGTATAGTTAGCTTTATTTATATCGATCATTTGTATTCGTTATAATGAATAGAGGAGCTATGAAGGGGCTATAGATTATAGTTTGCGAAGCGTTGTTATAAATTTATTTAGGGTTTTCTTGTCCACTGAATAAAAACTGAACCTATCTTTTTGTTCTACGGTAAACAAGCCAACATCTTTTAATTTTTTAACGTGCTGGGATAGGCTTGATTGACTATAAGGAAAGTGTGCTACTAAGTCTTTGTTACATACATCGTTTCTGACTTTGTTTTTATCCTTCACATATTTCAACAAAGAGACACGTACTGGATGAGCTAAAGCATCAGCAACTTGAGCTATGTCTATGGCTATTTGTGATCCTTCGATATTAAGCTCTTTCTTCATCTTCATGATACAAGTATAGAACTAATATAATACATTAGCGATATACGATACGTTATTTGCTCTTTCTATTTTTTGACTTAGGATATGCACATTCATATGATATGCCTTATTCTTGTCCTGAGAAGTTAATCCGAAACGAAGTCGCTCTAATGAAAAGAAAGATTGCAATAGTTACAGGAGTAAGTAGATTGAAAGGAATCGGTCGAGCGATCTGTATAGAATTAGCAAAGCGCGACTTTGATATATTCTTTACTTATTGGAAGGCCTATGATGATCAGATGCCTTGGAAGGTAGGAGCCGATGAACCACAACGCATTGCTGATGAGATCAGGAGTTGTGGTGTGAGGTGTGAGCACTTAGAGTTAGATCTGTCGCATGAGGATTCTATTGAAAGTCTATTTGGTCATGTAGAAGAAAAGCTGGGGAACCCGCATGTGCTCGTTAACAATGCAACCTATAGCACCGAGACGAGTATAGAGACGATCTCTGCACAAGAGTTGGACAAGCACTATCAGATAAATTTAAGAGCGACTACACTTTTAACTGTCGGATTTGTGAAGCGATTCAGGTACCAAGAAGGTGGAAGAATCATCAATATGTCTTCTGGTCAATCACTCGGTCAGATGCCAAATGAGATAGCCTATGCCATCACAAAGGGAGCAATTGAAACATTAACCACAACCTTATCGCAACAGATAGC
>CALHUZ010000243.1 GCA_938039305.1 uncultured Saprospiraceae bacterium | reverse complement strand
GAAGATCATTGATGATTTTAAGATAGAAAGAGGTAGGAAGGATGATTTTGACTTTTTTGAATGATGTGCAAATTTAGGGCTGGTTTTCTGGAGGTGCGACCTCTCCGAAGTCGTTGCCGATATTATTCCATAATATCTAGTAATGTTTAACCTCTCCGAGGTTATTTCTTATGGTTGAAATTTTTGTAGTGCGTAAAACAGATAGTCAGACCTCAGCGAGGTCGCGCATTGATTGGAATACGTTATATTAAATGATGTGTATTTCGATTCGGGTAATAAAATATCTTTCAGATTAGCGGGGGCTGGAGGTGCGACCTCTCCGAGGTCGTTGCCGATATTATTCCATAATATCTAGTGATGTTTAACCTCTCCGAGGTTATTTCTTATGGTTGAAATTTTTGTAGTGCTTAAAACAGATAATCAGACCTCTGAGAGGTCGCACATTGATGGGAATACGTTATATCAAATGATGTGTATTTCGATTCGGGTAAAAAAATATCGTGCGGATTGATGGGGGCTGGAGGTTCGACCTCTCCGAGGTCGTTGCCGATATTATTTCATAATATCTAGTGATGTTTAACCTCTCCGAGGTTAGCGGCCATAGATGAAAGCCGTGTGGTGAGTGGAACAACATATTATCAGACCTCGGCGAGTTGATTTCGGAGAACATATAATCAGACCTCGGAGAGGTCTAACATAACTAGCAAATGGGTTTAACCATTTTGCGTTTTCGACCTCGATGAGGTCGCACATTTTTGGGATTATAATTTAAAGAAAGGTTTTGTTACAATCTGTCTGTAATTGATTTCGGAGAACACATTATCAGACCTCGGCGAGGTCCAACATCACTAGCAAAATGAGTTTATCCATTTTGCGTTTTCGACCTCGGAGAGGTCGCACGTTTTTCCTACCCAATCTCAATAACCAAATCATCCTGCTGAACCATCGTCTTCTCTTTTAGATAGATCTTTTTGATCACACCATCTGTCGGAGCAGAAACAGTGCTTTCCATTTTCATGGCCTCGATTATAAATAATGGTGCATCCTTCTTAACCTCTTGTCCTTCTTTAACAATGATCTTGGAAAGGCTTCCTTGCAGTGGCGATCCGATATGGCCTGCCGCTGTGGCTTTTATGTTTTGAACTTCTGTGCTATCTAATGATTGGTCTTTGATTAGAACTGATCTTATAGTTCCATTGATTCTAAAGAAAACCATTCTATTACCTGACTTTCTAGGAGCATTGGTATTTAGATATTGGATGAGGATGGTCTTTCCTTTTCCAATCGTTACTTGAATCTCTTCATTAAATGCTAATCCATAGAAAAATGCTGGCGATGGAAGTTTGCTTGTGTCTCCATAAGTCTGCTGATGATCGTAAAAGTCTCTATATACTTTTGGGTAGAGCTCATAACTTAAAAAGTCTTCGAAAGTCCCACTTTCAGGAAATTCTAATTGAAATGCTGCAAAGTCTTTATCAAAGTCAACTGGCTCAAGATGAGCATTAGGCTTATCGAGAAATGCTCTTTCATTCTTAAGCACCATCTTTTGGAATGCTTCCGGCCAGCCTTCATCTCTTTGTCCAAGCTCTCCTTTCATCAGTGAGATCATACTTCCAGGGAAGGCCATAGTGTGACCTCTTTCGATAATGTCTTCTATGCTGAAGTCATTAGCTGTCATGAACATCGCCATATCACCAACCACCTTAGAAGAAGGAGTTACTTTTACGATGCCACCTAAGTGATCATTAACTGCTTTGTAGTTTTCTTTTATAGTGTCAAATTTTTCTTCAAGACCGAGTCCTCTTGCTTGAGGTCTAAGGTTAGAATACTGCCCGCCAGGTATCTCATGATCGTATACTTCGGCAGTTCCAGCTTTTAGTTCTGTCTCAAAACCATAGTAGTATTGTCTTACTGTCTCCCAGTAATTAGAATATTGATTTAAGCTCTTTAGGTTTATCTTGTTTTCACGCTCATGACCTTCAAGCATCGCAACTATAGAGTTGAAGTTTGGTTGTGAAGTTAATCCTGACATTGAACTAAGCGCCACGTCAATAACGTCAACACCTGCCTCTATTGCCATCATGTATGATGTAGACTGGATGGAAGATGTATCGTGTGTATGTAGATGTATCGGAATATCAACCGCTTCTTTTAAGTTGCTGATCAAGTGGGTTGCAGCCATAGGCTTAAGAAGCCCTGCCATGTCTTTAATCGCAAGTATATGTGCACCTTCATCTTCTATGGCTCGCGCCATGTCGATATAGTACTGTATGTCGTATTTGTTATTTCCTTTCTTAAGTACATCACCTGTATAACAGATGCAAACTTCTGCAAGTGCATTCGTTTCTTCTCTTACAGTTTTGATACTTGTTTTCATGGCTTCGAGCCAATTCAAAGAATCAAATATTCTAAATACATCAATTCCCTTCTCTGCAGAATGAACTATGAATTTTTCAATTAGGTTATCGGGATACGCTTTGTAGCCCACTGCATTAGAACCACGCAGTAGCATT
>CALHUZ010000242.1 GCA_938039305.1 uncultured Saprospiraceae bacterium | reverse complement strand
TGTTTATGCTTGCTAAGTCTAAGATCAGATTTATGGGAGCTGCTCCAGCACCTGGTCCAACAGCTGATCAAGAATTACTTGCTGAGATCAGAGATGCAGTAAAGAAGTAGTCGAATTGAAAACTAACTATGCAAAAGGTCTTGTCGATATCGGCAAGACCTTTTTTGTTTTATCCTAACTACGTTGCGAAGCTTAGGCTTTGGATTAAACAGTTATGATTAGATGTGAATCTCTGTTCCTTCAGCAGGTATTTTGACTTTCTTGAATCCTGCCTCACCCAAATATTCAGCGAATTCTTGCTGTGTGTCATATTCTCCATGTACTAAGAAGGTCTTCTTAGCACTTTTGATCTGATGTTTAATAGTTGCAAGCATCTCTTTGCGATCACCATGAGCTGAGAAGGAGTCCATAGACTTTATGGAGGCCTTAACATCTAACACATCTCCTTGCACCTTAAGCTGTGGAACTCCTGCCTTGAGTATACCGCCTGCCGTCTGTGGAGAACAATACCCAACCATCAAGAACGTACTATTTTCATCTTCGAGATTATGATAGAGGTGGTGTCTGATGCGACCAGCATTCATCATTCCAGATGCACTGATGACCACCATAGGTTCTTTAGAGGTATTCAACTCTTTTGACTTTTCTACACTACGGACATATTCTAATCGGTTAAAGCCGAAAGGGTTATCATCTTGAAGCATATACTCGTGAAGGGCATTGTCAAAACATTCGGGATGAGAACCATATATTTCAGTAGCATTCACCGCCAATGGGCTATCCACATAAATAGGAATATGTGGAAGTTTTCCTTCATTCTCCAGTTGATCCAGCATATAGACGATCTCTTGCGTACGGCCTATACTAAATGCTGGGATGATCAATTTCCCTCTTTGCTCTACGCAAGTCTGCTTCATTACATCAAGAAGCATTTCAGTCTGCTGAGGCTTGGACTCGTGCTCTTTGTCTCCATATGTAGATTCACATATGAGATAGTCTACTTCTGGCATTAATTGAGGATCACGTAGTATAGGTCTATCTGGGCGACCGATGTCACCTGTGAACCCAACAGTGATTTTTCTTGATCCATCCTTGATTCGTAAGGTGACACTTGCCGAACCGAGTATATGCCCTTGATCTTTGAATAGCACATCTACATATTTTGAAATACGATGCCAGCGATCATAAGAATAGCCGTTAAAAAGCTTCATTGTCTCTGTTACATCATCAGGATCATAAAGCGGATCTATAAGATCAGCTTTGTAGGATTTTTTCCTGGCTTTCTTCTTTTTCTTTTTTTCTAACTCTTTCTTATTGTGATAATAAGCCTCTCTCTCTTGTATTTTTGCTGAGTCAAGTAGCATGATACCGCATAAGCTTCTCGTAGCATGAGTGGCATGTATACATCCGTTGAATCCTTCTCTAACTAAGCCGGGTACACGTCCCGTATGATCTATGTGCGCATGGGATAGTATAAGACAATCTATAGTCGCTGGATCAAAGTGCCATTGTCGATTCGATGCTTGATCAGTTTTTCTATTTCCTTGGTATAACCCACAATCAAGTAGGATTCGATACCCGTTTTCAAGGGTTATAAGATGACTACTACCAGTTACATTCCTAGCTGCTCCACAAAATTTTATATGCATACTCCTTTATCTTTTATAACAGAAGCCTCTAAAGTAAGGCTTCTATCTACTTGCTACAAGATATAGAGAATGCATCACTAAAAGATGGCAGTCCCAACTTCGATAGCTCTCGAGGTAAAGAGTTATCTATTCCTCATTTGGGATGTATTCGATGAATGATGAATTGTCTACGTTCAGATACTTTTCAGCTACCCTAAGGATATCTTCAAGCGTAACATTCGCGTAGAGTTCCTCTTGTTGATTCATTAGATCTAAAGCGCCAAGCCATTCAAAGTATGCTAGTGAAGCTGCTTTATTGAGAACGCTAAGGTCATTCATGGCGATACTGGAGATTACCTTATTCTTAACTTTTTGAAGTTCCCGGAGACTTGGCGGATCAGTTTTTAATCGATTGATCTCTTTCCATAGATGATCGATACTCTCTTCAACAGATACATTAGGCGCCGGTCTGCCTTCTAAAACAATAAGCCCTGGATCAAAGGTCCCAGAAAGATAACAGTCCACTGAGCTCATGACCTTAAGCTCTCTTACTAGTCTATGGTAAAATCTAGAAGACTTTCCATTTGCTAAAATATCAGAGAGTAAGTCACACGCATAATAGTCGGGATGATTCCTTTCTGGCATGTGGCATGCGCCAATGAATATTGGAACGGGAACATCTGATCTGATAATCTCATACCGCTTAGTCGTTTGTTTTTGTTCTCTTTTTAAATTGCTAACTGGTGATTTCCCTGGCTCTATATTACCAAACCATTTTTCTGCAAGTTCAAAGATGCGCTTTGGTTCCAATGGCCCAGATACGGTAAGTATCGCGTTTCCAGGATGATAAAATCGTTCGTAAAAATCCAAGACGTCAGTAAGCTGGGCCTCTTCGATATGTTTGATTTCTTTTCCAATCGTAGGCCAATTGTAAGGATGTTCTTTGTAGGCTAAAGCTGAAAGATGATGCCAATTGTCACCATAAGGTTTGTTTAAGCAGACCTCTTTGAATTCTTCAACAACAACCTTCCTTTGTGTATCAAGTGTTTTAGAATTGATGTTTAGATGTTTCATTCTGTCTGCTTCTAACCAAAGCGCGACTTCAATATTTTCGATAGGTACTACATCATAGTAATTAGTATAATCAGTATTTGTGAAAGCGTTATTCTCGCCACCCGCATTTTGTAGTGGTCCGTCAAAGTCAGGAGCATTTAGGCTTCCGCCAAACATTAGGTGCTCAAACAAATGTGCGAAACCAGTCTTAGAAGGGTCTTCATCTCTTGATCCAACTTTATATAGAACGTTGACAGCAGCCAAGGTTGTACTCTTGTCTCTTTCTGCAATTACAGACAGTCCGTTGTTCAGTACCTTCTTAGTATACTCTATCATGATGTCATGTGGCTATAAGTGTTGTTAAGCCAGCCGTCAAAGGTAATCTTTGACATGTCTAAATCTTGCTCAATCACGTTAAGTTTTACTTTCTCCCAGAAGGTCATCTTATCTATTAGAATGGCACCCATTGATCTCATGTGTTTGGTATCCTGTTGACAATCTATGAGTGTGCAGCCTAAACTGTCTATATATTGGGCAAGATGAATTAATGCATATTTAGAAGTATTGGCTTCGGTGGCAAACATAGACTCTCCATAGAATATTTTTCCTTTTACAACGCCATATAAGCCACCTATTAATTGTCCTGCTTCATTGGTTACTTCTACACTATGAGCTTCTCCAGCTTCATGTAAAGCGATATAGGCTTCCCTGATTTCACTTGTTATCCAAGTGCCATTTTGGTCTATACGTTTGATATTTGCGCAAGCATCTATCACTTCTGTAAATGAGCAGTTTAAAGAAACTTGCCAGGGGCGCTTCCTTTTGATAAGGCTTCTCATACTCTTCGAGACACTTACTTCTTTAGGATAAAGAATACATCTCGGATGAGTGAACCACCAAAGAATGGGTTTCTCATTATACCACGGGAATATGCCATAGCGATAAGCTAGCCTTAAGCGATCTACACTTAAATCACCACCAATGGCTAATAGTCCATCATCATCAGAAGACAATGGATGCGGGAAATATATCATTGTGAATTGAAAAAGAGTGCTACTGCTTTTCTTGGTAGCTTTCGATAACAGCTGAAAGACCTCTATCGATTAAAGCATCCTTCAGTGGCTTTAACTCTGTAAAAGGCCCTGTCTTAACTGTGGCTTTACCCTTGAAATGAACGATCAACGATAGTTGCTCAGATTGTTCAAAAGTATGATTACAAACTTCTATAAAGCACTTAATCACCCAGTCAAAAGTATTGAAATCGTCATTGAAGACAATTAGCGTTGATTTATCGACGATCTCTACCTCATCAACTAATACATCTTCTTCCTGATCATAACTAAAGTTAGCCATAAGTATATTTATCGTTAGAGTTATGCTTTTAAAGCTTCTTGAACTTTATCAAAATTAGGCACCTGGCCAGCATCTTCTAATACTTCAGCATACTTGATGGTTCCTTGTGGATCTATCACGAATGCCGCTCTTTTAGAAACGCCTTTCATACCTAAGACAAAATCTTCATATAGTGCGCCATAGGCACGTGAAGCATCTTTATTAAAATCACTGAGTAGTGGGAAATTGTAACCTTGGCTTTCTTTGAACTGCTCTAAGCTGAACAATGAATCTACTGATAGAGCAAGAACTTCTGCATCAAGGGAAGAGTAAATATTTAAGTTATCTCTCACATCACATAGTTCCTTAGTGCAAACTCCGGTGAAGGCAAGTGGGAAAAATAGCAAGACGACATTCTTGCCACGGTAATCACTAAGATTTACTTCTGATTTATCAGATGCTCTTAGTGTGAACTCTGGAGCTTTATCACCGATCGTTAACTTCATATCTTTGATTACAATTCAATGTTCTTTTCAATAACAACTCGCTATTTCAAGAACCTCGCAAAAGTAATGTAAAATCGGAGTTGTGCGATAGTTTTTATTTGCTTTGTAAATCTTTTTCCACAAAAATTATGGTGAACGATATACGTCGGTCATATCTGTTACTTCACTTATCAGTGATATTCTGGAGTTTTACTGCTATTCTGGGCGGTTTAATCACCTTATCCGCTATTGTTTTGGTGTGGTGGCGCGTATTTTTAACAAGTGGGGCGCTTCTATTTTGGCCTGGAATTATCCAACAAATAAAGGCAATAGAAAAGACTGATTTAAAGAGATACGTTATTATCGGTGTGCTTATAGCTTTACACTGGGTCAGTTTTTATGGATCGATTAAATTAGCCAATGCATCAGTAGCTTTAATTACACTGTCAACAACGGCTTTTTTTACCGCCATTATTGAACCCATTCTTTTTAAGACTAAGATGGATAAGATAGACATCGGGATGAGTCTATTGGTCATACCGGCCATGATATTAACTACTTATGATTTTGATAGCAGTATGTATTTGGGTTTTTGGATTGGATTAGTGTCTGCTATATTACTTGCCTTATCTGCAGTGCTTAATAGACAACGTATTAATCTGGCATCTTCAGAATCTATAACTTTAATTGAGATGGGAAGTGCTTGCCTGTTTCTTAGTATTTGTAGTCCATTACTATTTGTATTCGGGAGTCATCATGACTTTTTACCGACCCAATTAGACTTTGTCTATCTACTCATACTTGCTTTACTCTGTACGATTTTGCCTTTTATCATGCATCTCAAAGCACTTAAACATGTTTCAGCATTCACCACCAATCTTATGTTTAATCTCGAACCAGTTTATGGTATAATATTGGCCATTCTAATTTTGAATGAGCATAAAGAGTTGACCAGTTTATTCTATGTTGGCGTGATTCTAATCTCTGTGATTGTTTTTGCTTACCCATTATTGAAGAGGGTACGTAGTTAGAATTCGAAAGCAGCACACACTTTAAGGTCTTCGCGTTTAAAAAGTATTTATCCTCTCCATAAGTAGTAGGGTAGTGGGCCCGGGGATGCCTGCCCCTATTGGTTTATCGTCAACTTTTACTATTGGAAGTATACCTTTAGTTGTACTCGTTATAAATGATTCTGACGCTTGCGATAGTTCTTCCACTTTGATGTCTCTTTCTACAATTGGAGAAGGGAGATTAGTCATTGATAGCAATCTTTTTCTGGTGATTCCTTGAAGGATCTTTTCCCCAGGTGTATAGACTATACCATCCTTTACTATAAAAAAATTACATCTTGATGCTTCACTTATCAATCCATCATAGTGATATAGGACATCTATAAAACCCTCCTCTTTCATGAGTGGAGCAAGCATGGCAGAATGCATATAGTTGGTTGTTTTAATATTTGGAATATCTCTTTTATAGTGACTGGTCATAAGAGCTCCACCTTTTTTATAAAGCTCTTCACTAGCAGGGCTTATCGGCATGGCCAACATGAGTATAGATCGTTCTGATTCTACATGATATCCGCTTGTTGATTTACCTGCAGAGACGATCACTTTTATATAGGCATCTCGTGTTTTATTTTGTTTTAGAATCTCCTGAATTATTTCTAATAGTTCTTTATTCTTTAAGCCTAGTTGAATGCCTGTGGCTTCGCAAGAACTTAATAGTCTTTCATAGTACCAATCAAACCATGGATTTGATAAGTTTTTAATCTTGAAAAAATCAAAAACGCTATAGCCCCGCTGCACTCCTAAGTCTAACGGGGAAATGCAGATTTCCTCATGTGGTATGAAAGCTCTGTTGTAATAGGCGATAGGTAGAAACACAGTAATAGTTTAAGATTAAACAAAAAAAATAGGATCGGAATAAACCGACCCTATTATAATAGACCAACCAACCCAAGTTTAAGTCTTTGCTACCACGTTTTTAACGCGTCGTAATCTGTATTTTTTTTCTTTAAAGCGATGGTTTCAGTTTTAAAACTGATATGTCCATTAGACCAGATGCCATTGCCATCAGGCTTAAGGATCATATATCCACCTACTTCCTCCATATTCAATTTTGTCACACACTTGATTATCCAATTATCTTCCACCTTCTTTCCAAAGACTTGAAGATTCTTTTCATCACGATCTGCAAGATTAAAATAACCTCTAGTCAGGTCTCCATAATAGTATAGGCGAGATTTAACTCGTTCAACTTTTCCGTTGATACTACGTGTGCCTGCACTCGTGACTACCGAGTCAAATACTATGTCCTTCGCTACAAAGGCAGGGTCCTCTTCATTAACATGTGATAATTTCTGATTGATCTCCTCTGCTGTCATGCTTTCAAGTGTTCTGTCATCGCATCCGTAACAGATGAGCCACAGACTGATTGAAAAGATCAGTGTACGTAACTTCATGCATCAAATATATGTAAATAATTTATATATATAGAAATTTATAATATAAAAAATGTCATTTTATTTTAGGCTCCACTATTGAGGCATTGGGACTTATATATTATGTATAGTTCTTATATTTGCACCAGTCGAAGTGTAGGCTGAGATCATAACGTACCAATTATGACATCGCACACTCAAGAGTTATAGTTATCTTAATGTGAGTACCATCTAAGTGATTTTAGCGTCTTGAGTATAAGCACAAGTACTATTATGAAATATATCATACTGTTTTTCTTCTCCTTTGGGAGTTGTTTTTTGATTGGACAAGCTACTGACATCAGGATAGCCCCTACTGACCAATCAGAGAGTTCTGACTACTCTGGCTGTTATAATATAGAATTGGACTACCATGGTGATGAGGTTGCTTTGGCTTCACAGAATTATCGGATATTTTATAGCTCCGCATCATTGTTGTTTAATGAGGAGAAAAGTGGTTTGGTCATTTCTCCAGACGATTATACATTCAATGTTGTACAACACAATCAGGGCATAGATGCTTCTGGAATCGGTGAGCTCTCGTTTGAGAGTAATTTAGGATTTATCAATGCTACCATCTTATTTAAAGATCCAAGATTAGCAGGGCAGAGATTAACTGAAGACGAAGGTTGGACTTCAATAGTTAGGTTTTGCTTTGAAGCAACAGATGCAACCGATGTTGGTAATCCAGAAGTTATTTTGGCACGCAAAGATTTGACAGCACCGTACGGTAGAGCATTCGTTGAGCTCTCAGTTGTAGATGGCAACGAGTCTATCGCTGCACTACCTATCAAGACATATACGGACCTAAAATAAGGCTCTACTTGGCATAATTATTGACATATTATAAACAATCATAATATGTTATCATGAGAATTTATTCAATCTTTTTAGCAGCGCTCTTTTCTTGTCTAATGTTGACTGGCCAGAAGCCAGTGGATATTATGCTAAAAAGTAGTCCATCGAAAGATGAAGCTAAGTGTTTCGATATTCAGCTGCGATCTCCTGCTGGGCATGATATTGATCTTGCTGGTCAGAATTATCGAATCTTCTATAATGCAAACCACGTCTCATTTTTGGAAGATAGAATTTCACACAACTTAGATAGAGAGACTTACGGTAAGATGGATGTCATCAATACTGTAGACGACAATATCGGATTCGTCTCTCTTTCTCTTGATTCAAGAGTGCTGACAGACAAGATCGTTAAGTTAGATCGCTCCGGAGACTGGGCAAAGACATTGAATGTTTGCTTTTCCCATGATAAAAAGTCAAGTGTTGATCTAACCTGGGCTCATGCTGAAAAGACATCAAGATTTGCGACAGCGGAGATTGCTATGTCAGAATGGGTAGATGAAGATAATCAGCAAATACTGACTCCTAATGAAGTGATAGACTTCAATAGTGAGGAGCAAGAAGACTTTTATTCGTCAATGAATATCCATATATATCCGAATCCAGTAGCTCAATTTGTAAATCTGGAGCTTAAAGGCGATAATAGCGTTCAAAATATCGTGATCAAAGATGTCATCGGAAGAGAAGTCATTAATCAGCGAGTAGAAAATGCTGGATTAACTACATATGATATCGGAGGATGGCCTGAAGGTGCTTACACCGTCATAGTTCTTGACGAAGATGGTAAGAGGTTGACTTCCAAGAAAGTTATTAAAGTGAATAGTTATTAACTAATATCTTAGAGCTGCACCACAGTGGCTTACTGCAAAGTACCCGACAAAAAATAGATCCCAAAAAGAATTTTACTTGCACATAGGGGTAAGACTTGTTTATCTTGTCATTCTTATAACCCCCATTTTACCGATTCGTAGTAAAAGATGTTTTCTTTTGTGTGAACGCATCTATTTGTTGTAACCACCTCCCCTTGAGGTGAAAAGAATGGTATAATGAGTTTTCAAAGATTTTTGGCAGTAATTGCCTGTGCATTACTTGCATCATCCTCCCTATTTTCAACGAGCACCGTTGACGTCAGATTAAGCCACAATAGCTTAGATAAAGCTGACAAAGCACTTTACGTAAATATTGATGTCCGTGCGGATCACCAAGATCGCTTTGTATTGGCAGGTCAGAATTATCGAATTTTCTATCCAACAGCTACTCTTAGCTTGAACGAGGATGGGTCTAAGTCACAATTGTCACCTGATCACTACAGTAACCTTCAGTTTTCAAGTGTTCTTGAGAATGTAGAAGCAAGTGGACAAGGTGCTATCACATTTGATAAGAATCTTGGATTTGCTAACTTTTCAGTAGAACTGTTAGATAACGAAAGAGGAGGAGAAGTTGTATCTGACAAAGACGGTTGGATGACTATAGCTACTCTTAAGTTTGATGTGATCGATGATTTTGATGCAGTATCTATGGTTTGGGGTAGAGAAAGCCTTAGCGCAGACTACGCGACAGCATTTGTTGAGATAGCAGAATGGGAAGCTCCATTGAAGACTTCTACTGTGATTATAAATGAGTACATAGATTTTAACTTAGAGATAAACGAATTGTCTTTGGATGGCATCGCTTATGAATTGACAGTTGGTCCAAACCCAGCAATTGATTTTGTTCAGCTTAAGTCTGACAAAGCATTAGGTACAGATATGAAGGTTGTTGTAAGAGACCTTTCTGGTAAATTAGTAAAGACTCAGTTGTTAACCAGAGGCAATACAGTTTATTCAGTTGATGTTTCTGCATTACAAGCCGCTTCTTATATTTTCGATCTCAGTGATCAAAATGGAAAGAACCTAATGTCTAAGAAGGTCGTAATAGCGAGATAGTCAATAAATAATACTCAGACTTTTCTCTTTTGTAGAATCAGTCAGAGATATTTAAAGAGATATAAAAGCTCCTTGATAATTTATCAAGGAGCTTTTTTTATGCGTCTATCTCAACACATTTCATACCAAAATTGACATATTATTGATTTTCGCTATATATAAAGTGTTAAAATCATGTGAGTCATGCATGTTAATTAAAATTAATATGTTAATTTGGCCCCTAATTGGGCTCGAGGACATTCTCGAGACCATTTAATGTATGATGATGAAAACGATAAAAACCCTAATGGCGGTAGCTTGCCTGCTTTGTTCTAGTGGACTCTGGAGTCAGCAGCAATTTGATGTACGTTTCACAGTTGACAGTATTGCATGTGAATCGCGACAGATATGCTACAACACGCAAGTGAGGTCCGGCGATGGCACTGCTTGGAACTTGGCTGGTCAGAATTACCGTATATATTATGACGCCTCTATGGCATCTTATGTAGAAGGATCTGCAGAACGAGTGCTTGACCCAGATCAATATTCTGAAGCCCTCATAACGGCAGATGTTCAAGGAGTAGACGCATCTGGTTTTCCAGGAGATTTGCCATTTAAGGCAACATTAGGTTTCCTTAATTACTCAGTCGATCTTATGAACCTCACCAATGGAGGTATTGACCTTCCGGCAAATGGTGATTATATGTCAACCACAAAGATCTGCTTCGAGCTCACACAAGAAGTCATAGACAATGGATCAGAGTGTCTGTCTTTAGTTTGGGCCCAAATGGGAAAGACTGATGGAATTGCAACAGCCTTCGTTGAAATATCAGAATGGGCAGGTCCCAATGTGACAACACCGGCAGAAGGAAATGAATTTGATGATTTAGATGCAGATGATGGTGATGGCTCCTGTATTTCTTCTCTGTGTGGAGGAGATGGAAATGAAAATACTGATCTCAATTGTGCAGATGGAATAGACAACGACAATGATGGATTAATAGATTGTGCAGATCCTGATTGTGCTGCCACTGTGCCATGTGCTCCACCTGCTAACGAATTCAATGTCGAGCTTGCATTCAATAATATAGATTGTTCTACAAGAATGGCATGTTACGATATCAATATCGGTTCAGCTAATGATTCTTCATTTATACTTGGAAGTCAGAGATATCAATTATTTTATAATAGTGCTGTTGGCTCCTATGTTTCAGGAGCAAGTACCTTAGGCTCTGATTATCAAGATCTTGCCTTACAGGCGTCCACGCCTATAGAAAATGTAGCAGCTGTTGGTGTTGGTGATCTACCTTTTGAAGCTACTCTTGGTTTTATCAATTTCACTATACAACTAGCTGATCCTACTGTCGGAAGTACGGTTGAAGTAATACCAGGATTTCCAGTTAAGACAGGTGAATTATGTTTTGTGATGTCAGAGTCCGCAGTAGCGGGAGCTGATGATTGTTTTGAGGCAACTTGGGCCAGATTTGGGGTGACAGAACCTTATAATGGTTCAATGGTAGAAGTCGATGCATGGATGGGTCCAGACCTTGTGATGAGTACCCTTCCAGTAGCAGATGGCTTTGGAGATATAGACAGCTCAACTGGAGATGGAGCATGTTTTGACGTGTCTTGTCCAGTAGGAGTAGAAGAAGGAAACGACATCGATTGTAATGATAATATAGATAATGACAACGATGGTCTTATAGACTGTCTTGATCCAAGTTGTGGACCATTTGCAGATTGTGCCACTACTTGTAACAGTGTTGTACCTGATCTAACAGCTGAGGATAGTGCTTTATGCGATTACACAGTAGGTACAGTAACACTTACCGCTACAGGAGGAAATCAAACAGATAATTATACAACCACTTATGTCCTTACTGCGGCAGACGGGACCATTATAGATGTAACTAACGGGACACCAACATTTGACATATTGAATGAAGGGTTCTTCAACGTATATGCTATCAACTTTAGATCAACAACAGTCACTTTAACAGGTGCGACAGTTGATTCAAATATTGCTGATATAACTGGTGATGATGATTGTTTTGTAATCGGATCGCCAGTTGGATTTACAGTTTGTAATGATCTTGCAAAGTGTAATTTCTGTCTTGGTGAGACTGTGACAACTGATCTTACTTTATCGGATGACCCACAGCGTACAAATAATATAGTCCTAACAGACGAAAATGGTATCATCTTAATCATAGGAACAGAAACAACATTTGCCGACATAGGAGAGGGAGTATATGTAGCTTATGGATTGAACTTCGCTTCTGGTACAACAGTAGCAGGGCTTGAAGTTGGATCTGATATAAGTGCTATAGCACCAGGTAGTTTAGTGATCACGGATACTGAGTTAATCGGAGTTTGTGATCAGCTTAATCCAACTATATTCTTCGATCTGAAGGGTTGCGATATCACAACTACAGCGATACTTCAAGTAGGGGAGACTTTTGATTCTTACTTATGGAGTACTGGTTCTGAAGAATCCTTTATCGAAGTATCAGCGACAGACCCAGCGAACTATACAGTAACTGTCACTTTATCCAATGGTTGTATTGGGGTAGTTACTCAAGAAATAACTGGAGACGAAATAGCAACAGTTGGAGATTTTGTTTGGGAAGACCTTAATGGAAATGGTCGTCAAGACGCGAATGAAAGTGGCCTCAACGGAGTGACGGTTAATCTATTTACAGACTTTGATAATAATGGAGCACCTGATTTTGCAGACTTCCCTTCTTGTACGACTACAACTGGTAATCATCCAGACACAGGAGAACCTGGATATTATGAGTTCAAAGTATACAGAAGTAGTTATATAGTAGGTGTAGAATCACCTCAAGGCTTTGTCCCGACGACTCAGAATCAAGGAGACGGGGCTGGTGACAGTGATATAAATGACGCTGGTCTGACTACAACTATTGCGGTTGTAGAAGGTGAGAATAAGAATGATATAGATGCTGGATTTAGGACATCTACAGGAGTCGGAGGATTCGTCTGGGAAGACGGAGATGGAGATGGAAGAAGAGATGAGACAGAAGTAGGAGTCGATGGTGTAACCATCAATTTATACAGCGCTGATGGAGAACGTATCGCAACAACAGTATCTCTGACTGATCCAGTAAGTGGGTTGCCAGGATTCTATTGTTTTGATAATGTGCCGGTCCGAGACTATTATGTAGAGATTATACTTCCATCTGGAAAAGTGTTGACGCTTCCTAATGTGTCGACAGATGAATCAAGAGATAGTGATGCCACGGGTATCAATGGGCCTGGAACGACTGCCTTAGTTTCAACTAACTCAGGTGTCAAGACTATGGATGTCGACTTCGGTATATACACTGGAGGTACAGTATGTGGATTGCTTTGGCAAGAAAATGAAATGGGTACCGAAGGCATATATGATGAAGGTGTTGATTCCTTAGTTGCTAACTCTGAAGTATTGCTTTTAGATAACAATGACGATCAGATCAGAAGAATAGCTGTGACGGATGAGAATGGAAGATATTGTCTAAATTCTATCATAGCGGGTTCTTATAAAGTCTCATTTAGAGCGAATACTTCTGGAGAATTCTTTGTTAATCCTAATCAAGGAGATGATCCACTTTTAGATAGTGACGTCGATGTTAATTCGGGTACGACAGGAGTCTTCTTTGTAAGCCCAGCTGATACAGTCCAAGGTATTAATGGAGGACTGAGAATGGAGACACTCCCAGTTGAATTGACGGCCTTTAGCGGTAGACGTGATGCTAAGAATAATACCAATGTTCTTGATTGGACTACGGCATCAGAGATTAACAATGATAGATTTGAAATAGAGAGATTGATAGGGAGTGATGGCGAGTTTGAATTAGCTGGTACAGTTGATGGAAATGGTACATCAACGGATGTCAACAACTACAGTTTCGTGGATGGTGATATAAGCCGAAGTGGTACGTACTACTATCGCTTAAAGCAAATGGATTATGATGGAGGATATGAGTATAGTGAGATTATAGCAATCGATGTTGTACTTAATGCTCAACCAAGTCTAAAAGCATATCCTAACCCTGTAAGTGTCAACACCCAATTGGAACTATTCGTCATGACTTCAGATGTTGCACAAGTAACTATGACTGATCTGATGGGTAGAACAGTGAGACAATCCACATCTCATAAATTGTCAGCAGGGCTCAATACGATAGATATAAACTGCGCAGATCTTTCTGTAGGGTCTTATATAGTGCTAGTAAGAATAGGAGATATACAGCAATACGAATTAATCCAAGTTACCAAGTAAGGATGGTAACTGTTTAGTCTAAATATTTAAATAGCCCCTACAGATTCTGTAGGGGCTATTTTTTGCTTATTTCTAGGTAGCACATAATTTATCTATGCACTACATTAATTAGCTATTGTATGTCTGAATGCTGTTTAGCAGAACTGATTAAACGCTCCTACTAAATTTTCTGCTATCATTTGAGCTGAGCGTCCTTCGATGTGGTGTCTCTCCAACATATGAACAAGCTTGCCATCTTTAAAAAGTGCAATCGCCGGCGATGATGGAGGATAAGGGAGTAAAAACTCTCTTGCCTTTTCAACTGCATCTTTGTCTACACCTGCGAAAACTGTGTAGCAATGATCTGGCTTTTTGCTATTCTGAATAGCCATCTTAGCACCTGGACGAGCATTAGCAGCGGCACAACCACAAACACTATTGACAACAAGCAATGTCGTGCCAGTGTTATTGTCTAAAGCTTTGATCACATCTGTGTCAGATGACAGACTTTCAAATCCAAAATCTGTAAGATCCTTGGACATTGGTATAGTTAATTCTACTGGATACATTTTATTTGTTCTTTATTAAGATTTTTATGCAAATATTGCGTTACTCTATCACGCCTTCGTTATACAATACAAATTTAGGCTAAAAAGAGTTTTTGATCTACCATTAATTATTTGGTTATATGTACAAAGCTGTTGCTTTCTTAATTTTATTATTCATTTGTCATCATTCATATGGTCAGTCAACTCAAAAAGATGGACAATCAGCTGAATCAGAAATTCCTGTTGTTCAGACCTTCAGGCACTCAAGAATAATCAATTCTCACTCAGTTGAGACACTTCCTGCTCGTAAGTTAGATTTTAGGATAGCTCACCGCTTTGGAGATTTGGCTGGATCTAATGGAGGATGGCCGACATTCTTTGGTCTGGAGAATGCCTCAGATGTTTCCATAGGTTTTGAATATGGGATAACGGACAGACTAATGGTAGGTATAGCTAGAACTAAAGGATCAGGACCGCTGAAGCAAAACTTGAATGGCTTGTTTAAGGCAAGAATCATGACACAGGAGCATAACGGTAACTTACCATTTAGCCTTTCGGTATTAGGAGCCATATCATACTCTACGATGCAGAAGAGTGAGTTGGAAAGTGTGCTTAATTTTTTCGCAAAAGGATCTCATAGGCTTACATCCCATATTGGTTTGCACATAGCGAGAAAATTTTCAGATCGTATATCAGGCCAGTTTAATGCACAATGGACATATCGAAATGTGGTGCTTACTGGAGATGAAAATGACTTAGTAAGTATAGGAGGAGGAATCAGAGCTCAAGTCACGAAGGCTATGGCGGTGTTAGGCGATGTTACTTTTCCAGTATTATCAGAATTAAGATCTGGTGATAACGGTTACTATCCTTCTATAGGAGTAGGTTTTGAATTTGATACAGGTGGAGGTCACGTTTTTCAAATAAATCTGACAAATTCTCAAGGTCTCTCAGAGACAGATTATATCCCCTATACAAGAAGTAATTGGAGCGATGGGGAATTTAGACTTGGGTTTACGATCTCCCGATTATTCAACATGTAGAATAGAATATCTTGATTAAAAAGATCATAATAGGAATTTTGTTGTTTATGGCTTTTGTGGCATTTATGCCAATGCAAAAGAAGGTGAAGGTAGATAGATCGCTTAGTCTTGCTGAATTAGAAGAGGCTTATGGAAAGGATCTTAGTGCTAAAAAGCCGAATAAGAGAATCAAAGGAGTTAGCGCTGCAGTAGGGGAAGATATAGTCAAGTATGGCGTTTCAAAAAGAGATGGACAAAAGAAAGCCAGACGTCAAAGTAAGCACTTCGTCTGTACGTCATGTCACAACGTAAAAAGAGAAGATCCTAATCTTGCTTATGTAACTCCTGAAGCACGTCTTGTATATACGGCAGAACAAGGGCTACCGTTTCTTCAAGCAACAACTCTATATGGAGCTGTGAATAGGGATACGTACTATAACGGCGACTACGAAAAGAAGTATGGAGATCTTGTAGCTCCAGCTCGCAATGACATAAGAGGAGCCATACAGCTCTGTGCATTAGAATGTGCTCAGGGTCGCAAATTGAAAGATTGGGAATTAGAATCAATTCTGGCCTATCTCTGGAAGATAGACTTAAAGTTAAAAGACCTAAATCTGTCGGATGCTGAATTGGTTTCTTTAGCAGAGGCATTGGAGATACCTGCCCTTCACGAAGAAGGAGTAAAGTTGTTAAATACGAAGTATAAGAAACAATCCAATGCAACTTTTGTACTTCCACCGCCGGATCGAAAGATAGGTTTTGGTATGGCTGGAAACGCCAGAAATGGTAAACTCATATATGAAAATAGTTGTCTGCACTGCCACTTTCAGAGTAAGTACTCTTTTCTAAATCTTGACAAAGGAAAGATGAGCTTATCGCATCTCAATGACAAGGCAGATACATACAACAGGCATTCTATATATCAAGTCGCGCGATATGGTACCTTTTCTAAATATGGGAAGAAGTCGTATATGCCGAGATATACTGAAGAACGAATGAGCAATCAGCAACTGACGGACTTAAGAGCCTATTTGACTCAGTCCGCCGAGGACATGTAAAAGGTGTTTTTTAAGATGGGCTTTCCTCCTGATACCAAGAAGAATAAAGCAGATATGCATCAGCTGTACGATTGATGTGAAACTCAGTTTGTTCTGTGTCTATCTTTTTAACCGGTTTGGCAGGAACCCCGGCATAGATGTATCCAGATTCTAATTTTGCATTTTCCAAAACTACTGCACCAGCGGCTACGATTACATTGGACGATACTTCAGCACCGTCCATAATCACAGCCTTCATGCCTACAAGTACTCTGTCATGAATGTGGCAACCATGAAGCACGGCTCCGTGACCGATGGATACTTCACTACCTATTTTAGTATTGGACTTTTTATAAGTGCCATGTATGATGACACCGTCTTGGATGTTAGTCTTAGATCCAACCTCTATGCGACATACATCGCCACGAACGACTGCAGAAAACCAAACGGTACACTCTTCACCTAAGATAACATCCCCGATGATTGTAGCATTTGGCGCAAGCCAACATGATTCGTGTATCTCAGGAGTCTTGTCTCCCAAAGGAATAATCAGCGCCAATTGACTAGCTTTTTATAGCACTTAATGTAAATCCTTGAAGCCTTAAAAGATTGATCACTCCCAAGTCGCCACCTAAGTGGCCAGCACCCACTGCAAAGAATACACGCTGTTGCTTCATCTCTTCTTCCATGATAGGAATCCAATTCTTATTACGTTGATAAAGAAGGACATCTTCAAACTCCTCAATAGACTCATCTTCCTTCATCATCTCAAAAAGTCCATATATATCTTGCTCTTTGTAAAGATCAACAAGTTGCTGAAAGGTATCATCTTCTGTGTCTGAAGATTTCAATGCCTCCATCAGCATGTCTGCTTGATCTTTATATGGGATCTTATCAAAAACTCCGATCTGATATTCGACAGTTTCAAGCCCACCAGTTGCCTTGTTACCATCTTCAGCCATCTTTGCGAACTCCATCTCGTAGGATTTGATAGATCCGTTGTTTAATCCGTTTGGATCAAAGTCACCTGAAGCAAATACAGTCAAAAACATAGGCTTCATACGCTCAAGCATCATCAATGGCAAGCCCAGCTCTTTGAAGTGATCTTCAACTAAAGTATAGTCTTCAGCTGTCACTAAATCTTTAAGAGTTGTATCGCCTTTCATGTAAGCTTTCTGCAACAATGGCATCAACTTCATAGGATCACTCATATCTGCCATATCAATCTCAAAAATCATCTTAGATGAATTATCAACCGCTGACAATGTGCCTTGTGGTAAGAAGTAATCCTCACTCTCAATCATATGAATCGTCCCAAACAAATATGAGCTTTGAGTCAGGCCGTTGCCACTAATCTCCCAAAGTAGACTCTTGTCTTGAGCCATAGCTTTAGATTGCTCTTTCTGAGCTGGATTATTTATCTTCTCGGAAGACTTACAACTTGTCTGAAACAAGATGATGCTGATCAATGACAATAGGTAGTACTTGGATATATTCATTAGTGGTGTTTGAATGATAAAGTTACATCTCTTGAATTAATGCCTTAAGAAGCAGAATTGTTCCCTGGCGTAGCTTTAATCGACTAACTCAACGATGCTTGTCTCTGAATCTCGTAAAGTAATATACCTGCTGCGACAGATACATTGAGAGAATCCGTCTTACCAGGCTGAGGTATAGAAATGAGAGAATCACACTCTGCTTCAACAGATCTGTGAAGCCCAGTACCTTCTGAGCCTAACAATAGACAGACGGGTGCACGAAGTTTAGTTTCAAAGATGGGCTTGCTGTGCGTTAGTGTTGTTCCCACAGTGACGATGCCATGAGACTTCAACTCTTCAATTGTTTTGATTGTGTTCTTCTCACGACACACATGAATTCTTGATAATGCCCCTGCAGAAGCCTTTAGACTATCATGTGTGATCATTCCAGCATTCTTTCCGCTCACTATGAGTCCATGTGCTCCTAACGCCTCTGCGCTTCTTGCTATAGCCCCGATGTTACGTACATCTTGGACATTATCTAGTAGAATCAGAATCGGATCAATTCCTCGCTCATACAAGTGAGGAATCATCATAGATATCTCTTGATATGATATGATCGAACCTATGCCGACCACTCCTTGATGATTTCGATTGTGAGCGAGTTTGTCCAGTTTTATCTGAGGAACTTTTCGAAGTGGAATATCTTTTTCTTTGCACAGTTGTCTTACCGACTTCTCTAATTCTCCAGTGAGATTGTCTCTCATGTAGATACGCTCGAAAGACTTCTTTTGCTCTAAAGCATCTAAGATGGGGTTGCGCCCATATATGAGTTGTACATCCTTATCATGGCGTCCCGACATTTCTGTGCTATTTTCGTTCTTTTAAGAAATATTAAACAATTAGAGAACACGTCTTCTTATATATTAGCGTTAGCTAAGTCTAAGGAGTGTCCAGCATTCTTATTGTCCAAAGATAAAGGTAGATAGTCAGAGTTATGAAAGTACAACTGAGTCATATTATTTCAATTTTTTTGCTCGTCTTAGCTTTGAGTCAAGTGGGATTAGGTCAATCAGATCTAAACACTCATATCAATAAGGACTCTTTCTCGCAGTTGATTAAACAATTGAATCAAGAATTAGGACCTATACTGTCTGAAGATTTTGTGATCATCAATGAGCATCAAAATGAATTTACTGGCATCAGATACATCTACTTCCAACAGATGAAAGATGGAGTTGAAGTATATAAGTCAATTGGAAATATCGCATTGAGTAGTACTCAGTCAATATTGAATGCAAAAAGAATAATAACTGATCATGCTTTATTTGAAAAGCAACAGACTGACGTTGATGCTACTGCTTCTGTGGTAGCGGTTGCAAAACATTTGGATCTAAGAAATTATAAAAGCTTAGGAACCCCTACTAAATTAAAAGAAGGATCTTTTGTTTTTTCTGAGTTGCCGATTTCTAATGGTCCGACAGAAGTTAGAAAAGTATGGGCAAAGAATAATACGGGACGTTATGTTTTGTCTTGGGTTATTAATATTGCTCCCGCGAATAGTAAGGATCACTGGGAGATAGTTATAGATGGTAAAGAAGGAACTGTTGTACAAGAGTCAAATAGTACAGTCTATTGTAACTTTGATAACCACCTGCATGGAGATCATGATTTAGAAAAAATTGAATTGCCAGTTGTACCTCTTTCTTCAAAGAGTAATTATAAAAGTGAAAGTATCGGTGCTGCCGATGGTTCTCAGTATCGCGTATATGCAGTCCCGGCAGAATCTCCTCGAGTTACAGAGAGAACATTGGTGTCAGAACCTGCGGATGAGATAGCTTCACCTTTTGGCTGGCATGATACAGATGGCATCGAAGGTGCCGAGTATAATATCTTGAGAGGCAATAATGTTCATGCATATCAAGATACTTCTAATTCTAATGAACCGGACAATATTGAAACAACCGCATCGGGGACTTTGATATTTGATTTTCCTTTAGATTTTGAAAAACAGCCAAAAGAGAACATTGATGCAGATCTAACCAATTTGTTTTATTGGAATAATTATCTGCATGATTGGTCGTATGCATTGGGCTTCACAGAATCAGCTGGTAATTTTCAATTTAATAACTACGGGAAGGGTGGGCGAGATGATGACCATGTTTTTGCAGAAGCGCTAGATGGATCAGGTATCAATAATGCAACGTTCGCTGCACCAAGAGATGGGGCTAACGGAACTATGGAAATGTTTAAATGGATACTCGCCGGAGATTTTGAAATTCTTGGACCTGCTTCTGTAAAAGGGGCGTATGAAACAGGATCGGCAGGTTTTGGCCCTATACCATTAGAGTCGATAATGGAAAGTATCATTTATGTAAGAGATAATGATGGAGATTCTCGAGATGCATGTGATGTCATAACTAACGGAGATGAGCTATCCGGAAAGATAGCATTGATTGATAGGGGAACTTGTGATTTTAGTTTTAAAGTACATAATGCCCAAGAAGCAGGAGCGATAGCTTGTATCGTGTGTAATAATTTGTCTGATGCCCCTCTTGTTTCTATGTCTGCTGGAGAAAATTCTAATTTGGTAATGATTCCTTCTGTCTTTTTAAGTAGAGAAGATTGTGCTTTGATAAAGTCTGAACTTAGTCAGGGAGTAACTGGAAAGTTTAATGCTACACGTGAACTATCTTCTGGGTTTGATAATGGAATCGTAACCCATGAATATGGTCATGGGATATCATTAAGACTGACAGGAGGTGCACAAACATCTGCATGCCTTAATAACGACGAGGAAATGGGAGAAGGCTGGAGTGATTTTTTTGCACTGGTTTTGACTCAGCAAGAAAATGATACTGGAGATCTGACAAGAGGAATTGGAACTTATGTCTCTGGTGGTCCAAGAGATAGTAGAGGTATCAGGCGATATCCTTATAGTACTGATATGTCTATCAATCCACAACTCCATAGCCACATTAGATTTTCTGCTCGACCTCATGATGTCGGAGAGGTCTGGGCCAGTGCTTTATGGGATCTTTATTGGGCGTTTATTGAGCAAGATGGATATGATGCGACTTGGAAAGACCCTACATCTGGTAATGTCAGAGCATTGCAACTCGTGATGGATGGTTTGAAGTTGCAAGAATGTGATCCAAGTTTGTTAGATGGGAGAGATGCCATACTTAGTGCGGATGAGCTTCTTAATCTGGGGGAAAATAGTTGTTTGATTTGGAGCGTATTTGCTCGAAGAGGTTTTGGAGTAGATGCTATTGCAAATGATCCAGACTCGCGATATGATAATGCTGATGGATTTGAGGTGCCTTTGTCATGTGGAGGAGAGGTGACTATAACTAAAGAGATGACTCCTTTTATAGATCCAGGAAATGAGATAGAAGTGACGCTAAATGTTTCTAATTATAAAGAAGCGTTGACTGAGGTAGTTGTGACAGACGAAATACCAGAAGGAACAACGTTCTTGGAGTCGAGTGATTCAAGAATAAGTGTTGAAGGCAATATGGTATTATTTAATATCGAAGATTTGCCATTTGGTTCAACTGAGACTCTGTCATATACATTATCCACTACAGACATCAGTTATGCAAGTTTTCAAGTTTATGATGACATGGAAAGTGTTAGACAATTTGAAACTTCAGAGTCCAATGCTCAACTTCAAGGTTGGCGACTATCTACCACTTCAAGCACTTCAGGGATATTCAGTTATAGAGTGAGGCCTGATTCTATCGGTGGGGAATCATTCGCTCAGTGGACAGATCCGATCTCTGTAACAGCAGAGAATCATCTACTTAAGTTTAGTCATAAGTATGAGATGGATCTTGGAATCGATGGTGGAGTTTTAGAAGTGTCCCTAGATCAAGGAGATTCTTGGTCTCCGATCTCTGAAGAACAGTATTTAGTGAATGGTTTGCCTGATGCAATTAGCAACTGCTTTAATAACTGTCCGTTTCCGGATTTTTTCTACCGCAATGTGCAAAGTGCTTTCACTGGCCTTCAAGGTGACTGGCAAACTACTATAGTTGATCTATCTCCATATGATGGACAGCAGATCTTGGTGAGGTTTAGCTATATATCTCTTCTATTTCAAGAGACACTAGAAGCAGATGGATGGGTAATAGATGACTTCGAACTTTATGAGCGCAAAGAATTAAATGGACAAGCTTGTATCACCAGCGGAGGGACTATGATCGATTGTTCAAGTGATTTTACACTTGTAAATTCAAATGCTGGGGTTGTTCCCGTCATTGAAGTTATAACTGAAGATCTCTCGTTTTCTGTAAGCCCTAATCCGGCTGATCAATTTGTCAATATTTCGCTTGACGCAAAGAAAAGATCTTCTGGTATGTTGCGGATAGTAAGCATAGATGGTCGACTGATTAGAGAAAAATCAGTTACCATATCATCTGGCGCCCAAGAATGGCAAGAAGATATTTCCACACTTTCTTCTGGTATGTACTTTATTGAGTTGGCTGATAGAGAAGAAACCTACACAGTTGCCTTTATAAAACAATAAGTAACGCAAATAGACATTTTATACTTGTATGCTTCATGAAGACACGCTTGCTACGAGTGTATTGCGACCGACTTATGTGACAATCGATCTCAATGTTCTTACTAAGAACTATCATACGATCACAAGACATGCTGCTGATCAGAAAGTCATATTCATCCTTAAGGCTAATGCCTATGGACATGGGTTAATCAAGATTGCTCAGCACTTAGAGGGATTAGGAGCGTATTATTTTGGTGTTGCTTACTTAGAAGAAGGCATCATGCTTCGTGAAGCAGGTGTCAAGACGTCCATATTAGTTCTGGGAGGAATCATTGGAAATCAGATACCTCTTTTTATAAAGCATGATCTTACCATTACCGCTTCGTCAATCGAGAAGCTTAAGCAGATAGAACAGACTGCACAATCGATGGGCAAAAAGGCGATCGCCCACTTGAAGATTGATACGGGTATGGAACGAATCGGCATGCATTATTATAGCGCTGAAGCACTATTAGAAGAATCACTGAAATGTAAGCATACTCTTATTGAAGGCATTTTTACCCACTTTGCCAATGCTGACGAAGAGGATGATAGTTATACTTTGCTTCAAGTCTCACGATTTGAAAGCATATTGGCCTTTTATAATAAGAGGAACCTAACGAGGCCATTTGTGCATATGAGTAATAGTGGAGCAATGCTCCAGCTCAAAGATACTGCATGCGATATGATCAGAGTTGGTATTTTGCTTTATGGGATTTACCCAGCGCCACATCTTAAGCTGTTAATAGATGTAAGCCCAGTGCTTTCATGGCAGACGCACGTTGTCTTCTTTAAAGTTGTGAAACCAGATCATCCCGTCAGTTACGGAGGTGCTTGGTCATCCGATCATAACACAAGAGTGGTGACATTGCCACTTGGATATGGTGATGGCTATATGAGGGCGATGAGTAATAAGGCCAAGGTGCTGATCAGAGGAAGGAAGTATGATCAAGTTGGGAATATCTGTATGGATCAGATGATGGTCAACTTAGAAGATGGTACAGCATACAATGGAGACGAAGTCGTGCTCATCGGGCGGCAAGGAGACGAAGAGATTAGAATAGAAGACTTAGCTTCATGGGCAGGCACTATCCCTTATGAGATAATGACAATTATAAATACTCGGGTACCACGAGTTTATATTGATAATGCCCCAAGCATGTTATCTTAGCGGAAATACTGCGTCATAATAGTTATTAGTTTAGATATAAAATGAGAGCATTAGTTATAGGAGGCGGAGGCAGTAAAGGAGCTTTTGGAGGGGGAATCGCCCAGTATTTGATTGAAGAGAAGAAAAGAGAGTATGACATCTTCGCAGGGTGTTCTACTGGAAGCTTACTCATCCCTCATCTTGCTATCAACAACATAGACAATATAAGGAAGGCCTTCACAAGTGTCAGACAAGAGGACATCTACAATGTCAGCCCTTTCACTATAAAGCAAGGCGAGTCGGGGATCTTTACAAAAATCAACCACCGCAATATCATCCAGATGTTCTTGAAAGGGAAGAAGACATTTGGAGAGCATAAAAATCTACTCAAGACCATCCGTAAGACGATGTCTTCTGATGAGTATGAGCAAGTCCGTCAGTCAGCTAAAAAAGTCATAGTCGCAGTTTCTAATCTCTCACTTAACATAGTAGAGTATAAGTATGCGACAGATCATAATTATAAAGACTTTACAGAATGGATGTGGACTTCTACCAGTTTCGTTCCTTTCATGGGCATCGTTGAAAAAGATGGATATGAATATGCGGACGGGGGATTTGGAAGCTTGATTCCTATCGAAGAGGCCATTAATGCTGGGGCAACAGAAGTAGATGTCATTGTACTCAGCCCCAGATACAGCATGCCCAATAAGTCAAAGACCAATAATGCATTTGATGTTTTGCTGAAAGCTATGGACTTCATGCATAATCGGATTGCTCGAAATGATCTTTATATAGGTCATCTCCAAAGTGTATATGATAATTCTGTGCATGTCAATTTCATATTTACTCCAAGAGTATTAACAGAGCATTCATTCTTGTTTGATTCTACTCAGATGTCTGGATGGTGGAAAGAGGGTATGGAGTATGCCGCAAGCCTAGATCAGAAAGGAGAGCTTGATTAGTGTATGATGCTATACATTGGATAACATCTTGAACAAGATTCCTGCTTTTGGCATTATCTTTTATACATAGTTATTTTGAAACTCTTACGAACTCTTATGCTAGATCCTATATCAACTCCCGACCATGCCAAGCGTGCTATCATTGCTTTGCTTTTTAAGCTCAAGGAGGCTGATAATAGAGAGAGCAAATCAGAGATAGGATATATCTTACATGTGGCCTTTCAACTTGGGCTAACGGAAGCTGATGTGCAAGAGATTCAAACTAAGCAACAAGAGTATCCACTGACACCTCCTACAGAGGAGAAGGACAGAGTGATGATCCTTTACTACTTCTTATTCTTTATGAATGCTGATGGAGAAGTCGATATCGAAGAAGAGCGCCTTGTCAAGCAACTAGGTTTTAAGTTAGGATTTAGACCTGAGTTAACTAATGACCTCATCGATGTGCTGAAAGAACACGTGAACCGATCCGTACCACCAGACAAACTACTGGATAAGATTAAAGCATACCTTAATTAAGCTATTTATCCTCTCACTCTCTGACCATCTGCTTGCTTACTCTTGTACTTTGTCTTCTTGGCTCTTTTTATATCAACCATCAAAGCGGCATAGGCGCTTGCAGAATCAGTCTCATACGTCTGTCCCCCATAAGTAACTTTTCCAGACCTTCTATCCCAGTCTTTAGCTAACAAGACGAATCGGCCATTAGCTTTTGGGTTGGGGCCAAACATTAAAAACTGTCCGCGCCCATCATCAAATGATATAGCGAACCGATTTTCCTTTGGCGATTGTATAAAGACACCAGGTGTACCTTTTCTAATAACTATCTCCTCTACTTTTCGATCGCTTTTGACTCTGATCTTACCATCTCTAATCTTCGTGTCATTATCAGACATTCCCTTATAAAGAACGATGTCTTGAGACACGTAGAACTGTATACGCTTGAGTTCATTATCTGACCAATTGTATTCATCATATAGGTCTTCTGTGAAGTATTTTAGATTAGGTCCACAAGAGGACAGAAAGATTAATACGATCGAAAGTGAGAGGATAGATTTCATTTGTGATGATTTAGCTTATTCAATGATAAGCGATGATTCTATAAGAGTCCAGTTTCTTAATGCTACATTAACTATTTTGTACTCTTATTATAGAAGATTAACGTCGCTTTAAGGCTCTAAAAATGAAATTAGCAACTTTTGGATTTCTACTAGTATTTCAAATCGGTCTCTTTTCCGATAGCTTTGGACAATCTATTTCTGAATTGCTTGGATATAGCCCTGATGCTAAGCTTTTGATCATGCATGCCGATGATCTAGGCGTTGCACACTCAGTCAATGCGGCCAGTATAGAAGCATTTGCTAATGGCGGTATATCGAGCAGTAGTATTATGGTCCCTTGTCCTTGGTTTAGTGAGATTGCAGCATATGCCGCAGATCATCCAGAATTATGCTGGGGGCTTCATTTGACCTTGACATCAGAATGGAAGTACTATAAGTGGGATGGAGTTGCCTCTTCAGACAAGATTTCATCTCTGCTCAATGATGAAGGAGTGATGTATGACAAGGTGATAGATGTTGTCTCCAGTGCTAATCTTGATGAAGTGGAGGTAGAGATTAGGGCTCAGATTGATAAAGCATTAGCTTCAGGGATAGCTGTTTCGCATTTAGACAGTCACATGGGCACATTGTTTTCGACACCAGAGATGTTTCGCATCTATGTTAAACTTGGTAAAGAATATGATCTTCCTATCATGGTCCCGGGTGATCGAATTCCTCCTTCTTGGGGACTTGATTCATTAGCAGGTAAAATTCATTATCCACTTGACAATTTGATTATGATGGGAAAGATGGTACCTGATTGGCAAAGTATGTATGATGACATGATCACCAAGGTTGTGCCAGGACTTAATGAAGTCATCGTACATCTTGGTTACGACGATGCAGAGATGCAAGCAGTAATGGTCGATCATCCAGACTTTGGGGCTACATGGCGGCAGAAAGATTTTAATTATGTGACGAGTGAGCACTATAAGTCTAAATTAAAAGAGCTTGATATTCATCTGGTATCTTGGAAGCAAGTGAGAGATGCACTCATGGCAAATGTTACAAAAGATTAAAATCAAGAGCATTGCTCTAAACTATAAGTGAAGAAAGAAATTATAAAGTATATATGAAGATCACATCGTGGAATGTAAATGGAGTGAGGGCTGCCGTGAAAAAGGATTTTTTAAATGAGCTCAAGAAAAGCAAATCGGATATATACTGTCTTCAAGAGACAAAAGCACAAGACGATCAAGTTGAAGAAGCTTTGGAAGATGCAAAAGGATACACACTTAGTGTTCACTCTGCCGTGAAGAAAGGATACTCTGGAGTGGCTATATTATCGAAAGAGAAGCCGCTTAAAGTAACAAGAGGTATAGGCATTGAAGAGCATGAT